>CAYQZN010000041.1:0-16015 GCA_964421805.1 uncultured Woeseiaceae bacterium | reverse complement strand
CCGAGGAGTCGACGATATTCATCGCGTCCTAGACACGGTCCGCATCTCGCGGGACGTCGGTAGCCAGTCCGCGGAGCGATCCCCGAAGGCTCTTGGCACTGCGTAACGGAATCAACTCGATACGGTCCTCGAACTGGACGACCTGCAGTCGTGTGCCAGGCTTCAGGTTGAGCGATTCGCGCACTTTCAACGGAATCACCACCTGATATTTTGGAGAGACCTTGGTGGTTTCCATGGACCGATCCTCTGCTATCGATCTACCAATCGTTTTACGATTTTAACATCGATCGAACGGTACCGACAGGCTCGCGTAGAGATACATCCGTCTGGGCACCAAAACCGCGCCGCCACACGTATCCCCCACATGTGACGCCAGTAGCTCCTCGTCCCGAACCGTCGAACTCGCCTCCCATCATCGACAGCAGAAAATCAGGACAATCCCGGTAGCGTACGAAGAACCTATTTTTTGCTGCCCTCAAAGTCAGGCACCGGGCGTGCCGCGGCTTCGGACGCGGACGTCACCGCCCCGTTCTTCTTGATGTCCTCGATCAACCAGTTCATTTCTTCGATCTCGCGTCGTTGCGCGCGAATGATTTCGTCAGCGAGATCTCGGACCCGGACGTCGCGAATCGTCGCTCGCTCGCTGGTCAGGATGGCGATGGAGTGATGTGGAATCATTGCGTTCATATAGGAGCTGTCCTGAACGGTAGCCTGCGAACGCACCAGCCAAACAGCCGCCAGAATCACGATAAGGCTGCCTGAAAAGATGGCCAGATTCACTTTCCGATTGTCGTACATGCCCATCATGTAGCTCAGCATGACGACGGCCATGCCCGCGCCCATGATGAGGGTCATGTAGAAACGAGTCTCACTCCAGCGGACATGACCGACCGTGTAGCTGTTCAGGTACATCAGCACGAACATCACTACCATCGAGGTGCCGATCATGGCAGCAAAGCGCCAGTAACCGGGTTTATTGTTCTCCATGTCTATTACTCCTTGTCGATTTTGCCCGCGGCGTAACGACGCCTCGACCTTTCTTCGGCGGACGCTCCGGCCGCGCCGCATTGCCGCAACGTCACCCGACCGACGATCCGTAGGGCGAGGACAAAAAGGACCAACGCCGGTATCCACCAGAACCACATGCCTGCCATACGGCCCACGTCGTGGCCCCAGTCATCGCCGTCTCCGCCTTGGCTGAGCTCGTCTTACCTCAGAAAGCGAAACGCAGGCCCGCACCGAAGAACCACTGGCCGGTGTCGGCCCCGGCGGCCACTGCGATGTCTTTGGTCTCACCGAGGGGTGTGGTGTAGCGCGCGAGCAGATACGGTGCCAGCTCCCGCCGGAACTCGTAGCGCAGCCTGAGATCGACCTTTACATCGGTGACGCCGCTGCCGAGTCCTCGCTCCGGGATATCCTGGGCGCTGATGCCGACGGCCGCTCGTGGCTGTAGCACGAGGCGCTGGGTGATCCTGAGGTCGTACTCTCCCTCCGCCGCCAGGGTCAGATCGCCGTCCTCGGAGAGATACACGGAGTTGTCCAGTTCGAATTTATAGGGTGCGAGACCCTGCAGGGCGATCACCGCGGACCAGCGATCCTCGTAGTCTTCACCCCACTCGTTGGCGTACTGGACGCCGGCCTGGAAGTTCCAGAAAGGCGTGACGAGGCGGGAATAGAGAAAATCCGTCTCGCTCTCACCTTCGTCGGCACCGTCGAACGCCGCCTCGCCTTCGCTCTTCCACCAGAACTTGTGGAAGTCGCCGCCGACCCAGCCCTGAGCCTCCCAGCCCAGATGATCTGTGCCGCCGTCCTCGGCAATGCGATATTCGAGTTGCTCGATGAACGTGAAGACATAGGTCTGGTCGTCGGGAACGGGATCCGGGAAGTGGCCGGGCGGCGGGTTCGCCGAGTACTCGAGCACCTCGTCGAGCGTCATTCCGGCCGGGAGCGGCGGCTGCTCCATCACAGGCGCCGTCTTGTCGGCATGCGCATCGGCCGACTCGTGGTGTCCGGGGCGCTCCGCTGTGGTCGGCGACTGGGGCGTCTCCTGCGCATGAGCGGATAGCGCAACCGCCGCCGCGCCGACGGCGAGCATCACTCCATGGATATTACGCGCCGACACCGACCGGTCCCTCGCCGAGCGAGCGCACGACAGCCACCGTGCGGAACATGCCGGCTTCCATGTGATAGAGCAGGTGACAGTGGAAAGCCCACTGGCCCGGCGCATCCGCGGTGATGTCCACGGTGAGCAGTTCTGCCGGCTGCACGATGACGGTGTGTTTGCGCGGATTATCCTCGAGCGTGCCCCCGGCATAGAGATCCATCCACATCCCGTGCAGGTGGATGGGATGGCTCATCATCGTGTCGTTGATCATGTTGATCCGCAGCCGCTCGCCGTACTGGAACAGGATCATGTCGGATTCGGACCATTTCCGGCCGTCGAAGCCCCAGATGTATTTGTGCATGTTGCCGGTGAGGTGCAGATCGAACTGGCGCGAGGGCGGCCGGCGGCCGTAGGGCCGCTCGAGTGCACGCAGCTGACCGTAGGTGAGCACCCGCCAACCGTCCTCCCCGAGCCCGGCACCCGGATAATCGAGGCGGCGGTACGCGGTCTGCGCCATGGTGATGCTCGCCGGTCCGTGGCCGGCCGGGCCGTGACGGATGCGGTCCGGCAGATTTTCGGTCGGTAATTCACCGGGCCGGATTGGGTGGCGGTCGACATGCGCATCTTTCGTCATGCCCGACATGTGATCCATCCCGTCCATGCCCTCCATGCCTCCCATCATCATGCCCATGTCGGCCATCGTGAGCATCGGCCGGCGGCGCTGCGCCGGCACGGGCGCGCTTTCGCCCTCGCGCGATGTGAGCGTGCCGCGGGCATAACCGCTGCGGTCCATGGTCTCCGCGAACAGCGTGTAGGCGCCCTCGTCGGGCAGGGTGACGATCACATCGTAGGTCTCGGCCACGGCGATCCTGAGTTCGTCGGTCTCCACCGGCTGGATGTTCTGGCCGTCGGCCTGGACCACCGTCATAGGGAGTCCGGCGAAACGAATGTCGTAGAACGTCATGGTAGAGGCGTTGGCGATGCGGAAGCGCACACGCTGGCCGGGTCGCGCGAGAAACGTCGGGTTCTCGTGGGCGGCCCGGCCGTTCATGAGATACGTATAAGTGGCACCGGTGATATCCGCGATGTCCGTCGGATCCATGCGCATACGATCCCAGGCGAGCCGTTTCTTCAGCACCTCGCCCAGACTCATGCCGGTGGCCCGCATCTGGTCGTCGATGTTGGCGAGTGTCGGGCGCTGGAAGTTGTAATAACCCTCCATGGTCTTCAGCTTCCAGAGCACGCGGTCGGGATCCTCGAAGGTCCAGTCGGAGAGGACGACGGAATGCTCCACGTCGTAGTCGACGGGATCGGTGCCGGCGGGCTCCAGGATGAGCTGCCCGTAGTGACCCAGTTGTTCCTGCAGGCCGCTGTGGCTGTGGTACCAATAGGTGCCGTTCTGGCGGACCGGGTAGCGGTAGGTGAAGGTCTCGCCTGCCGGGATACCGGGGAAGCTGATGCCCGGAACCCCGTCCATGTCGAAGGGCAGCAGAATGCCGTGCCAATGGATCGAGGTGGACTCGGGGAGACGATTATGGACCCGGATCAATGCGTCTCCGCCCTCGGCCATGCGGATCACCGGGCCCGGAATGGAGCCGTTGATGGCGATCGTCGTGCCGGGGCGACCGCCGATCAGCAACTCGCGGTGCTCGAGGTAGAGATCGATGCCGCCGGGGTCGGTGGCTCTCAGTTCGCCGACCTGCCCTGCCGGTGCAATGTCGCCCTTTGCACCGTTCGAAGCCCACCCCGGTCGGAGCAGGGAGAGGTAGCCGGCAGCTGCGGCCGACGCCGTTGAGCCGATAAAGCGGCGGCGTGACATCGGTCGCGGCCGGAATGGGCGTCCGTCTGTCATCAAACAACAGTCGAACAGTCGGCAAAACTCCGGTCAATTCGGGAAATAACGGATAGCGGACACCTCGCTGCGGACAGCATCGAGGTCCGGTATCTCCACAGCCTGCGGCATGGCGATCGGCGGGCGGATGAGTCCTGCCGAACCCCTTCCGAGATGGCCGGAAGCGCGGAGGCTGTTGCACCGTAGAAGGCGCTGGTGGCGACGAAATTGTGATGGTAAACGGAACCGGCCCCGAAATGGCTGAGTGCACCGGTTCGGAGCGGGCGGGCATCGAGCTGCACTTTGGCGGTGCAACTAGTGACCGTGCTCGTCAAAAACGCTGATCGTCCGGCCTGTCCACGGACATCGTTCCTTGGCCCGAATTTTGCTTCCTTTTTGCTTGTAATATCGCTATCGGCTGTTTCCTTCGCGACCGCACGCCTTCTTCGCCCTTGCCCGGCCGGGACGAAGCAGGGTTGTTCCGCCAGAGTGTGTCGCAGGTGTATCGGCCGCTCCGTTCTGTGCTCGCACTGACACCAACTCGAGGCACCCTTCCGTTTTCACTGGACACGGTTCAATCGTTCAACTAATTTTCGGCGTCGGCCTCGTCACATGGCCCTGGGGAAACCATGGGACGCGCCCTGTGTTCAGAGCTATCGAATAAGAAGCGACGTAAGGGGGTGGTTTGATGAGACATAAGCTACGGGGCCTGTTGCCGGCCATTTTTCTTTTCGTCCTCGCTGGCTGTGGCGACGGTTCGGTATCCGAAAGCGGCCGGACTGCCGGCTCCGGCACGGCGGACACGCCAGGTCCGAGCGGTACCGACGAGCGCCGCCTCGTTTTCGGCATCACCCAGTATCCCTCCACGCTGAACCCGAACGTCGAGAGCATGACGGCGAAAAGTGTCGTGCTCGGTATGGCCGTCAGGGCGCTGACGACCGTCGATCATGACTGGAAAGTGGCCTGCTCGCTGTGCACGGAGCTGCCGACCCTGGAGAACGGCCGAGCCGAACTGATCATCCTGGATGATGGCAGCGAGGGCATGCGCCTCAGCTGGGAGCTCAGGCCCGGCCTTGCCTGGGGAGACGGCGTGCCGCTCACTACCGGCGATTTCCGCTTCGCGTGGGAGGTGGGAAGACACCCCCAGTCGGGCGCCATCGCCATGGAGATGTGGCGCACCATCCGCGACATCGAGATCATCGACGAGCGGAACATGAACTTTACGCTCGACCGCCGGGGGTATGGCTATAACAACCTGTATCCCTTCACCCCTCTTCCCGAGCATCTCGATCGGTCCGTCTTCGAAGACGCCCCGGCCGAGTATTTGAATCGCTCGCTGTATCAGACCGACCCGACCAATCCCGGCCTGTACCACGGCCCCTATGTGATCTCCGAGGTGGCACGCGGCTCGCACATCGGCCTTGTACGGAACCCGCACTGGGCGGGTAAGACGCCCTACTTCGACGAGATCGTGGTGCGGGCGCTCGAACGCACGACGACTCTCGAGGCCAACCTGCTGTCCGGCAATCTGGACATGATCTTCGGCGAACTGGGCCTGTCCATCGACCAGGCACTCGCCTTCGAGCGGCGTCATGGCGACGCCTATCAGGTGGTCTACGAGCCGGGCCTGCTCTATGAACACATCGATCTGAATCTCGACAACCCCATCCTGAAGGACCGGCGCGTACGCCAGGCGCTGATGTACGCGATCGACCGGGAACAGATGGCCGCGGAACTGTTCGGCGGCAGGCAGCCGGTGGCTGCGACCTTCATGCATCCGATGGACACCCCCTACACGACTGAAGGTGTGCGCACCTACAGCCATGACCCGGAGCGGGCCGCCGCGTTACTGGACGACGCGGGCTGGCCGCTGGGAGAGGACGGCATCCGCCGGAACGCGGAGGGCCAGCGGCTGCAACTGGAGATCATGACGACGGCCGGGGCCAAGCTGCGTGAACTGGTGCAGCAGGTGTTGCAGAGCCAGTGGCGCTCTTCGGGTATAGACGTTCGCATCAGGAACGAGGCTCCCCGCATCTTCTTCGGCGAGACGACCCGCAAGCGCGAGTACGAGGCGATGGCCATGTTTGCCTGGGCCAGCGCGCCGGAGTCCACATGGAGGCCGGTGCTGCATTCCTCGGAAATACCGACGGCCGAGAATAACTTCGCCGGCCAGAACTACACGGGCTACGCGAATCCGGAGATGGACGAACTCATCGTCGCGATCGAGGATGAGCTCGACCCCGAAGCACGCAAGGACCTCTGGAAGCGCGCACAGCAGATCTACGCGGAAGATCTCCCGGTGCTGCCGCTGTACTACAGATCCAACGTCCATATCATGCCGACCTGGCTCGAAGGTCTACGGCCTACCGGCCACATCATCTCGGCCACCACCTGGGTGGAAGACTGGAGCCGCGCCGAGTGACCGAGCCGGTACTCGCGGTCGATGGCCTGAGCGTCGGATTCGATGGAGATGACGGCTATACCCCCGTGCTGGAAGATGTCTCCGTCGGCCTCCAGGCCCACCGGACGCTCGCACTGGTCGGAGAGAGCGGCTGCGGCAAGTCTCTGACGGCGCTGGCCATACTCGGGCTGCTGCCGCCATTTGCCCGCATCACCTCGGGCCGTATCGGTTTCGATGGCCGGGACCTGACCGCACTCGACGATGCCGTCATGACCGACATCCGCGGCAACCGCATTTCCATGATCTTCCAGGAGCCGATGAGCGCCCTGAACCCGGTGTTCACCGTTGGCCGGCAGATCGGCGAGGCGTTACGGTTGCACAAGAATCTGGACGCGAAAGCGGCGCGGGAAGTCACCATTCGCGCCCTGACGGCGGTGGGCATTCCCGACCCCGGTTCGCGGATCGACGACTACCCTCATCAACTGTCCGGAGGCATGCGCCAGCGGGTGATGACTGCAATGGCGCTCGCCTGCGACCCCGATGTGCTGATCGCCGACGAGCCGACTACGGCTCTCGACGTGACCATCCAGGCGCAAATAATCGACCTGATGCTCGATCTGCAGGACCGTCTCGGCACGGCCATTCTCTTCATCAGTCACGATTTCGGCGTGGTCTCCCATATGGCCGACGACATCGCAGTGATGTATGCCGGCCGCGTGGTGGAACAGGGTAGCGCGGCCGACGTGATCGACGGTGCGCGGCATCCCTACACGCAGGCGCTGCTCCGCACCACCCCCCGTATAGAGAAGAAAGTCGACATACTGCCGGCCATCCCGGGCCGCGTTCCCGGACCGGATGAACGCGGCGCCGGCTGCCCCTTTCACCCCCGATGCGGGCTCGCGCGGGACGCATGCCGCAGCCAGCGGCCGGATCTCGTCCCCATCAGCGCCGGTCATAGGGCTGCCTGCCACGAGATCGAGCGTGTCTGAGGCTCTGGTCACCGCGCGGCAGTTGACCCGCAGCTTTGCCACGGGTCATGGCGCGAGGGCGGCGCGTGTGAAGGCAGTGGACGGCGTAGACCTCGATATCTTCCCCGGCGAGACGCTGGCCCTGGTGGGTGAATCGGGCTGCGGCAAGACGACGCTCGGGCGTCTGCTGTCGCTGCTGCTCTCGCCCACCAGTGGCAGTCTCACGATTGGCGGGAGCGCCACCGTCGCGCTAAAGCGGCGCCAGTTGAAGCCGCTGCGACGCCAGGTCCAGATGGTGTTCCAGGATCCCGTCTCCGCACTCAATCCGCGACACCCCGTGGAGACCATTCTCACCGAGCCGCTGCAGAATTTCCGCGTCGGCGACAGCCTCTCGCGACGGGAGAAGGCGGCCGAGTTGCTCGAGGCGGTGGGGCTCGCACCCGGTGACCTGCGACGCTATCCCCACGAGTTCAGCGGCGGCCAACGACAGCGCATTACGCTCGCGCGCGCGCTGATGCTGAACCCAGAGTTCATCGTCGCTGACGAACCCGTCTCGGCGCTCGACGTCTCCGTCCAGAGCCAGATCCTCAACCTGCTTGCCGATCTGCGTGGCCGTTTCGGACTCACCTATCTGTTTATCAGCCACGACCTCGCCGTCGTGCACCACATCGCCGATCGGGTGGCCGTGATGTACCTCGGGCGCATCGTCGAGATCGCCGATCGCGACACCTTATTTTCCGGGGCACGCCATCCTTACACTCGCGCCCTGCTCGGCTCGGTGCCCGAGATTCGGGCCGGCAAACGTCGCATTGGACGTGTCCTTCCCGGTGACCCGCCCAGCCCGCTGAATCCGCCGGCGGGTTGCCGCTTCCATCCGCGCTGCGCTTATGCCACCGATATATGCCGCAGAGAGACACCGGTGCTCGAGGCTCAGGACGCGGACGGACACGCGGCCGCGTGCCACCACGCCCGCGAACTAGAGGTGACGGCGGCATGAGGGGCTTCCTGCTGTCCCGTCTGGCCCAGTCCCTGGTGGTGCTGGCACTGATGTCGTTCGTCATCTACGCGTTGATCGGCCTGATGCCGGGCGACCCCATCGACCTGATGATCAGCGCCGACCCGATGATGACACCGGCCGATGCGGAACGGCTGCGCGCTCTCTACGGTCTCGATCAACCCATCATCGAGCGCTACTGGAACTGGTTGCAGGCCGCCATCGGCGGCGACCTCGGCTACTCGCGCCTGTACGCCCAACCCGTGCTCTCGGTAATAGGCCCTGCGCTCGGGAATACCGTCCAGCTCCTGGCCCTGGCGCTGCTCGGCTCCATCTGTATCGCTGTTCCCCTCGGTGCCATCGCTGCCTCGCGTCCGCGGTCCACCTTCGACTACGCGGTGAATCTGTTCGCGTTCGCCGGTATCTCGGTGCCGCAGTTCTGGCTGGGACTGGTCTTTATGCTCACCTTTGCGGTAGTGCTGGGGTGGCTGCCCGCCGGAGGCATTGCCCCGGACGGCGCGTCGGCCGGTGAGCAGATTCGCTACATGATCCTGCCTGCAGCAACGCTGATGTTGGCGAGCGTTGGCGGACATGCGCGCTACGTACGCTCGGCCATGCTGGAGGTGATGCGCCAGGACTACATTCGCACTGCGCGCGCCAAAGGAGCCAGCCGCGCGCGTGTAATCTGGGTGCATGCCCTGCGCAACGCACTGATCCCGTTCGTCACGATCCTCGCGCTTGATTTCGGCTTTCTGTTCTCCGGCGCACTGATCACCGAGACCATCTTCGCGTGGCCGGGCATGGGAAAACTGATCTACGACGCCGTACTCGGCAACGACTTCAACCTGGCGCTGGTGGCACTGCTGTTTGCCACCGGGCTGGTGCTCGTTGCCAACCTCCTGGCCGATCTCTGCTACGGCCTTCTCGATCCCCGCATCGTGGTCGGAGGCCGCAAGTCGTGAGGTCCAACTCTCCCCTCGCGCTCGCGCTGCGCCGCTTCAAACGGCACCGCCTCGCCATGGCGAGTTTCGTCGTTCTGGTGATACTGATCACATTGGTGCTGCTGGCCGGCGTTATCGAATCGCTGCTGGGTGTCGACGCCACGCAGGTCAATCTCATGAACCGCATGGCGCCCGCCGACAGTATCCACTGGCTAGGTACCGACGAACTCGGCCGTGATGTCGCCGTACGCTTGCTCTATGGCGGCCGGGTCTCGCTTTTCGTCGGCCTCACGGCTGCGCTGATCGCCGCCACCATCGGCACCGTGATCGGCTTGTGTGCCGGTTATTTCGGCGGCCGCCTCGATGCGTTGCTGATGCGCACCACCGACAGCGTGCTCACTCTGCCTACGCTGCCGCTGCTGATCGTGCTCGCCGCCATCGATCTCGAGAAAGTGCTGCCCAGCCACCTCGCGAACTCCGAGAATGTGAGCTTCGTGCGCATCGTGCTGATCGTCGCCCTGCTCGGCTGGACGGTGGTCGCACGACTCGTTCGGGGTGCCACGCTGTCGCTCAAAGAACGCGATTTCGTGCTGGCCGCCGAAGGTCTCGGTGGCGGCCACGGCCGCATCATGTTCCGCCACATCCTGCCGAATCTGCTCTCGCCGATTATCGTCGCGGTAACGCTCTCGGTCGGCAATGTCATCCTGCTCGAGTCGGTGCTGTCTTTTCTGGGCTTAGGCATCCAGCCGCCCATGGCCAGCTGGGGCAACATGCTGACCAATGCTCAGGAAACGATCTGGGAAGCCCCGATGCTCGCTATCTGGCCGGGCGTATTCATCTTCATCACGGTGATGTGCTTCAACTTCCTCGGCGACGGACTTCAGGACGCGTTCGATCCGAAGGCCGAGTACTGAGCACGGACCGCATCGTCTCTTCGCCGGTAGCCACGATCGCTGACCGATTCGACCTTGCCGGCGGACTCCCGGATCCTCGCTCAGGCCTCCTCACCACCCGCCGGTCCATAGAAGATGACCCACGCGGCGAAATCTTCGGAGAACTCTTCGAAGCGGTGTACGACGCCGGCGGGCACGAATAGTGCTTCACCAGGCTCGAAGGCGTGTCGTTCGTCTCCGATGACGACTTGCCCGTGACCGGATTGGACGATGTAAACCTCGTCCTGTTCGTGCGGTTCCTGAGCATCGGTACCGCGAGGCTTGTAAAAGCCGATCTCGAGTGAACCGTGTTGCAGGAGGATTCCGTAAATCCTGTCGTCTGCGGCGTCCAGTGCTGCCAGTGCAGCGTCTGTCGTCATTCTTCTCATCATTGGCTCACACCCCGTCTTTGCCAGGTCAGAAGAGTTCGGGGTCAGTCATGTTCCCGGGCCGCTTGCCCGATGCTCACGATCGTTCGATTCGGTTGCCCTCATGGAGTCTGCGCAGATTCTCTACCGCCGCGGGCCCATACTCTCTGAGGCGCCCGATGACGGACCACTTTTCCGTGTCGTCTTCCGGAATACTCGCGATGGTCTTGCTCGGATGATCCAGCCGGCTCCTGCCTATCCACCCTGCCACATCCGGATTCATCGTCCATTTGCCCTGGTTTTCGATGCTGTTTGCCAGCACCCGCAGCCAGTCGCTGATGTCGTCGATCATCGGCGTCGGGGCAGTCAGGAAGTTCTTCTCATCGTCGTCTTCCATGGTCGCCTCCAGGTAAGCGATCAAACCTGCGCTGAAACAGGGCTGGAACTGACGCACCATGTGCAGGGCGATCTTCCCCTCACTGAAGACGGGCTCGAAGCGATTCACGTTGTCCGCCACCGCACTGGCGGTGCAGTCGACGATCAGGCTGCCCAGCGGAATGGCACGCTCCCCGCCGGCGAGCTGCAGCCGTCCCGGCTCGACACTTCTTACGCGACCCATCCGTATGACGTCGTCTATCCCCCGCAGGCGCTGCGCATCGGCGTCCGTGAGCAACGCGGCATGGAACATGGAAGGCTCCACCTCGTCGCTGAAGCGCCGCATATAGCCGATACGTTCCGCGCCCGCATAAAAATCCTCGGCCGTCTCGGCCTTCGCCGCGACTTCGTAGAGACCTGCCATGGTACGGATGGTGCCATCGAAGAACTCGATCCCCGGCTGCACGGCCTCGCGGCGAAGCGTCCAGGAATCGCGAGGCATGACCCAGCTGATGGCGCTGCCCGGGCAGCCGTGGTCCAAAAGCCAGGAAATGGCATCCATCGCCGTCTTGCCCGCGCCCAGAATCACGAAATACTCATGACCCGCGGCCCGTAACGGCAGCAGATTCGGCGGAACGCATTCCACACCTTCGCTGACGCTGAATTTCCGTTTATGCGTCATGGGAATTGTGGTCATCATCGGGGTCGCATCTACGAGCTTCTTCGTGACCGTGACCTGGCACTCATCGCCGGAAAGCAGATTACGCACCACGCCGTCGCCGACGAAGTCTGTGAGCGGCAGGAAAGTCACGCGACCTGTCTCGAGGAAAACGTCCGCCATGAGACTCTCGTAATAGCGCGCGATTTCGCGTCCGGAAGAAAGCTCGTAAAAGCCCTTGTTGGTCCCGGCTTGCTCGGTGCGGCCACGGCCCAGCGGGCGGGAATTCACACCATAGGTCTGAGCGGGCTGATGCAATCGAACGAAGGGATACGCGTCGGTCCAGTGGCCCCCGGGGGCATCCCGCCTGTCCACCATGAGAAAAGTGGCATCAGTCTCCTCGAGCATGACGTCGACGAAGGACATCCCCGAGGCGCCCGCCCCCACGACCAGGTAATCCGCGGTGTAGTGCATGTCAGCTCTCTTTTTTTCCGACCGGAAAGCAGTTTACCCGCTTTGCCGAGGCCGAGAGCAGGAAATGCCGGGTGTCGGCCTCGAGCCGGTGATCCAGGAGCGCGCACGCTGGAGCGCATCACCCGATGCCCGGCAGGGGTTCAAGGCGCGCTGGAAGCGCATCGTGCCGGCGTCGGTGGAACGCTCCACCTATGTGCTGGTCTCGAGCGGAGTCCTGATACTGCTGTTCCTGCTCTGGCAGCCAATGGGTCAGGTGGTCTGGAATATCGAGGCTCCGTGGGCCCGAACGCTGATGTGGTCGCTGTTCGGTACGGGGTTCCTGATCGTGCTGCTGTCCACGTTCAACATCGATCATTTCGACCTGTTCGGACTGCGACAGGTCGTGGCGAATCTCCGCCGCCGCGACTATCGCCATCCGCGCTTCCAGGTGACCTGGTTCTATCGCTTCGTTCGCCACCCGCTGTACAGCGGCTTCATCCTCGCGTTCTGGGCGACGCCGACGATGACCGTCGGACACCTGCTGTTCGCCGCCACCATGACTACCTATATCCTGATCGCAATACGCTACGAGGAACGGGATCTGCTTACCTTCCACGGAGAGGAGTACCGGCAATACCGTGAACGCGTGCCGGCGCTGGTGCCGCTGCCGGGCGGCAGCCACGAGCGCGTGGACGGGAGCGATTCTCCGGTGGTTTGACTTCCCTTTTCTGCAGGCGTATACCCGACTGAAAGCAGAACAGTCTCTGTAGGGGGTTTACGGAGGCCGTCATGAAACGCCCGCTACTCTCGCTTGCCGTCCTCGCCGTGACCGGCGCCCTCGTGTTGTCGGCCGTTCATCTGTCCGGTATTACTACCGGACCGAAGCGGAATCCCGGCGAATCGGAGAGTTTCATCCCGCCCATCGCGCCGGTCGGCGCCACACTGCTCCACGGACTGGGCGACTATAGCCGCAGGATCACCACCGACAGCGAAGAGGCGCAGCGCTGGTTCGATCAGGCGCTGATGCTGACGTGGGGCTTCAATCACCAGGCTGCCGAGCGATCGTTCCTGCAGGCCGTTGCGGTCGATCCCGAGTGCGCCATGTGCTGGTGGGGCGCGGCGCTGGTGCTCGGACCGCATGTCAACGCCGGCATGGACCCATCCAACAATGCTGCGGCCTGGGAGAGACTGCAGGCCGCGCGCAGCCTCGCGGACTCGGCCGAGCCTTGGGAACAGGCCTGGATCGAGGCGCTGGGCGCACGCTACCTGGAGAGCCCCAGCGACGACCGCACCGCACTCGATCGCGCCTATGCCGACGCGATGAAGGATGTCGTCGAAACCTATCCGGACGACCTGGACGCCGCGACGTTCTACGCCGAGGCTTTGATGAACCTGCAGCCGTGGAACTACTGGACCGACGAGGGCGCGCCGGTTGGGGAGACGCTGCATATCGTCGACGTGCTTGAAGGCGTTATCGACCGTAACCCCGATCACGCCGGAGCGTTGCACCTGTACATACACGCGGTCGAGGCGTCGAACGAGCCCGAGCGCGGCGTCGCCGCCGCCGACCGGCTGCGCGCGCTCATTCCCGGCTCGGGCCACCTCGTCCACATGCCGGCCCACATCTACGCGCGCGTCGGACGCTGGCACGACGCCGTCATCGCGAACCGCCGGGCCATCGAGGCCGACGATGCCTACCTCGCCGCCTGCCGGCCGGGACCCGGCATCTATCCACTGGGCTATGTCCCGCATAACCATCACTTCCTGTGGTTCGCAGCGACGATGGCCGGAGAGCAGCAGGTAGCCATGGAGGCCGCGGCGTCCACGCGGGAACGCACCAGCGATCCGGATCTCATGCGTACGCCCGGTTTCGAACCGATGCAGAGCTTCGCACTTACGCCGCTGTTCGCACGCGTGCGGTTCGGACGCTGGGACGAGCTGCTGGCCACACCGAAACCGGCCGACGACCTGCCGTACATGGTCGCTATGTGGGACTATGGCCGCGGTCTGGCCGAGCTGCGTACCGGTGACGTTGAGGCAGCAACCGCCCATCACGCGCGACTCGCAGAGTTTGCTCGCAGCCCGGCGATCGAGGCCATGACGGTCTGGGAGCGCTATTCTCTGATCCACGGCGTGCGCATCGCCGAACGAACGCTGGCGGCCGAGCTGGCCTGGCATGCAGGCGAGTTCGACGCCGCGGTCCGTGCAATGGGCGAAGCTATTGCGATCGAGGACGAGCTTCCCTACGACGAACCGCCCGCGTGGCATCATCCCGGCCGCCTGGTGCTCGGCGCGATACTGCTGGATGCCGGCAGGCACGCAGAAGCCGAAGCTGCCTACCGCGCCGAGCTGAAGCGCAACCCGGAGAACGGCTGGTCGCTCAAGGGCCTCCAGCAGGCGCTCGCCGCGCAGGGTCGGGACGATGAGGCGCGCTCCGTAGCCGAGCGGTTCGGCCGCGCCTGGGCGCACGCGGACTTCGAACTTCCCTCGACGCACCTCTGATCCGGCCGGTCGCCGGCGCCGGGAATCAAGGTTCAGGCAACGCAGACAGGTCGTTGCGCAACATGGCGGCGTCTAAAGGCGGCCGCCAGTAGGCCGTCATCCGGCCACTCGGGTCGATAAGCGCCACAGCCGTGGCGTGATCCATCGTGTACTCGCCATTGCCGGTCGGCACGCGCACATAGGCCATCTGCACGCTGCCGAGCAGCCGCTCGAGTTCATCCCGCTCTCCGGTCAGGCCGATCCAGTCTTCATCGAACCAGGCGAGATACTCGGCCAGGCGTTCGGGCGTGTCACGCTGCGGATCCACGCTCACGAAGACCGTGCGAAGCGAGCGGGTATCACCGAGCCCATGCTGTGCGGCTCGCAGGATGCCCAGCGTAGCCGGGCAGACGTCCGGACAGTGCGTGAAGCCCGAGAACAGAATCGTCCAGTGACCCATAAGCTCATTACGAGAAAACGGCGCGCCGGTGTGATCCACGAGTTCGAATGCCGCAACCGGCCACGGCGGATCGGCGATGCGGGCGTGCTGCAATGACAGTGAATCCACACGGCCATCGCCGCAGCCGATCATCATCAGCAACGCCATGCCCGCCAGAACCCTGCAAGCTATTCGCATGTTCGACACTTCGCAGCATCCACTCCGATACCGCCCGGCCAGTCTACGGTCGGTCCGCCCTGAATTTCCCGCCGCTGGTCGCGGAAGGCTAGCGCCGGCCGCCGCCGTCCTCCACGAGCCCCGGGAACCGACTCCCCGCATAATCCGCATGGCACGCCTGACAGGCACGAGTCATTTCCTGATACCACAATCGTTCGAGGCGCGGATCACCCTGCCGGCCCGCTTCGGCCAGCCGCTCGGCGAGTTCGTGGAACGCATGATCGGCGGCGACGAAGCCCTCCGGCAGTCGGCTGGCGATCTCCTCTCGCTGCGCCTGCGTGATCTCCCCGGCCAGGACGAAGCTTTCGTGGATACTCCGGGCTTTGCTGGCGACGGTTTCGTGGTCGCCCGTCACGACGGCCGTGTGGATAAGGCCCATGGCCTGGGCGATGGCCTGCATCTCACGGATCAGCAGCGCCCGCGTTTCGTCCGACAGCGCAGCGGTCACCGGCTCGGCCGGTGGTTGCCCGGCGGACGTGACAACGGCCATCGGGCCGATGGCAACGGCCAGACAGACAATACGCGTCATCAACTTCATTCCGACCTCCATGTTATCGCAATGATGTGTTTCTCTCAGTGTCCGAGTGTAACCTTGCGATCGTGGACCTGCTTGCGTACAGCCGCCCGACGGCATACGGTTTGGCAACCGGCCGTATGCCTACCATTTATCCACAGCCGCACGATGTCCCGATGGATGCCGTGATAACGGAGGGCGACGACCACACGCGCGATCGTCCGGGAGGTAACTGCCAGGTGTTCATTGACCCGCATCCCGGATCTGCGAGCCAATCGTGAATCTCGTCGCCCAGCAACGCTGGCGCTCACTGACGGAC
>CAYQZN010000040.1:0-16231 GCA_964421805.1 uncultured Woeseiaceae bacterium | reverse complement strand
CTGCCATTGATGCTGCGAACGTCACTGCCATTGATGCTTTGGACCGAACTCTGAGTGCTGCCAGCGTTCGAAATTGCCGGCACTGCCGACAAGCAGATTGCTCCGAACAACACCGGCAGCCTTTTATCGAGTCTAATTTTTTCGCTCATTTGAGAGTTCCTCCAAAACCTCTCGAAACCTTTTTTTCTGGGATCCCCCAAAAAACTCTTACGGCGGCCATATACCCTTATCCCCGCCGCATACTCGTCGACCTCCTAATGCCGCGAGTCATCGTTGTTTTCTTTTTCCTGCCTACTTAACAGTGTCTTCAAGGCCTTTGGCTCATCATCCTCGTCAACGACGTAGTGATAGATGCCAATTCCCGTCTGCACTACGTCATCGCCGCCTTCTTTCCTTGGCGTCTTCTGCTGCGCAATCCAGTTATCGATGTCTTCTAGTACCGCCTGGCCGCGTTCCCTCACATAAGAATCCAACCCATCTAGATCAATTCTTCTCATTCCGTTATCCGCAATCACCGTTCTCTCAAACCTGCCCTTGCCTGGACCAGACTTGAGCATGTTGAACTCCAGGGTTTGGATGAAGTTTCGAATTTGTATTCCAAATCTCTCCAGAAAATCCGGGGCCAGCGAATCAGGCACATATTCGCGTCTGACAACCTTGTACCAACCCGAATCCGTCTGGACGACGATCCCAACTCGAAGCAACTCCTCCAACATCGCTCTAGGCGTCATGTCGCCGCTGTATGTTTGCACCAGCGTTGTGAACGACTCCCCTGTCGGACTGTCGTAAGGCAGTTCGAGCGGAACTCCGTAGGGCCCTGTGTAATCTGGATCCGTGTGCCATCCCAGCAGTACCCGTCCGATCCGGCTTAGATTGCTTTGTCCCCCTGTAAAATCCTCCTCATCGATTTCAGCTAGCCGCTGAACTTCTTTTCTCGTGAGCCCGGTGACTATTGCGATCCGCGCTTTCGACATTCGCCGACCCGGAACTTGAAATTCTTCCGCCGCGATTGAGACGTAGACGCGCTTAATGACCTCCGAAAACTCCGCAAACGAAACCCCATGCCGAAGCAGAATACGAACGAGGGGTCGCATTAATCGAGAGTAGGCTGCGAGCAACCCCTGTTTTACAGAATCGTTCATATCTAAACATAATCCCCATAAATTGGGAATTTATGCCGCACAGCCCTATGAGTCAACTCATTATGACCAATAAATTCTATGAGTTATGTACAACTTCGGCAATCAACTGGAACATCGATATGCCGGACCGGTGCCTCTCGCAGTGTCTGCGGCGGCAATTCGGATCGCAAATCTAAAGAGACAGAGCAGCGCCAGCCAACCCCCGGCCCTGTGAATAAGATTGTAATACAGCCGTTTATTAACGTCTTTTCATGTAAAACGTTATTAATTGTAAGGCTCGACCCCAAAAGAGGCACCTTGGTGAGCTAGTCCTTGAGGTAAGCGCCATGAATCAAAGGTCAACTGCTGCCCACCATGGGGCTGTAGACCAGCCGATATCTCCTATCAATACGGCAATACCGGGCATCTTGCGCTGGACTTAGTGCATTGGGGTGAGGGCACAGCCCTCCGGTAGACAGACGAGAATTCGACCGTCGGGAGTCAGAGATGCGCTAGCCGACGATAGGCCCGCGCCGAGCGCTAGGATTCAGTCAAGATTCGCTGAAATTTCGACCCAGTAGAGCCTCAATCGTCCGGCAACGATGAATTCTCCGATGGGGCTTCTTCAAAATAATACAGCCCTATACCGACTGCCCTGCCCACTTCCTCATCAGCCTCTTCATGAAAGGACTCATAAGTTGAGAATAGATCCTGCATGGATTTCGCGAATTCCTCCATTCTCCCTCTTGTCATGTAACGCAAGCGTCTGAGGTCCTCCTTAGTCATCAACTGCGTCGTAACAGTCCTCTCAATGTGAACATCATCTTGGCTGCCTGGATCAGTGTTATGCAGGATGGTCTCGGCAAGCCGCCTTAGCGAAAGTTCAAGAGCTACCGCTAGACGATCATCCAAGTCTGCGGGTGTAAAAACTGACTTTCGAGCGCGAAGCATTCCGCCAGGAAGTTCCTCTATGGCCTCGACTCTCAGCAACTCCGTTCGCATTGCTCCGGGAGGGATGTCTCCTCCAAACCGTTTAACCAAATCAGTGAACGATCCAAGTTCCCCAGCAAACTCCAGGAGCGCAGGCTCGCCATTCTCGTCAATGAAATCCGAATGGCTGTACCACTTCCCAAGCACCGCTCCTGGGGCCACTTCCCTGTTAACCTCGAAAGTCTGACCGGCCGCCTCTCGATCTCTGAGGCGTTTCACTTCTTTCCGGGTCAACCCAGTCATCACGGCTACCCGAGAAGTATTCGTCGGACGTCCTCGTAAGCCATAGTCCGATGATGCGACATTCACAAAAGCTGCCTTCGCGATTTCCGCGAATTCTCTGTATCCGAGTCCGCTTCTGAGCATCGCCCGAGCAATGGGACGAAACGCACGAAAAAGTGCTTCTAGAATTTTTCTTTGTGTAGCGCTTGGCATGGCGCTGCAATATAGGAGTCGGATTCAGTTTGCGTCAACAAAATCCGGAGGATGGGAACAATCGCCCAAACTAGACTTCTGGTAACCCCGCATTCTTGGATGATTAGCCAAGGAAAACTAGCTCAGCATTAGGAACTCAATAGTCCCTTCAACCGATCCTCATCAATGGTCTCGATACCCAATCCCTCTGCTTTTTCCAGTTTGCTGCCCGCGTTCTCACCGACAACGACAAAGTCTGTCTTCTTCGAGACACTTCCTGTCACCTTGCCGCCTGCCGCGCGGATGCGGTCCTTCGCTTCGTCACGGGTCATCGACTGGAGCGTGCCCGTGATCACCACCGTCTTACCGGCGAATGGTCCGGTTTCGGATACCGCAGCAGCCGCCTTGCCTTTGGGCCAGGTGATGCCGAGATCCTGCAGGGCCTGGATAACGCTTCGGTTGCGGTCTTCGGCGAAGAACGCGTGGATGTGAGATGCGACCACCGGCCCGACGTCGGGTATCGCCTCCAGCGCTGGCTGATCCGCGGCCATCAGCGCATCGAGGTCTCCAAAGTACTGCGCGAGACTGGCGGCGGTCGCCTCTCCCACCTCCCGGATGCCCAGGGCGTAGAGGAAGCGATCCAGGGTGGTCTTTTTGCTACTTTCGAGCGCCGCGACCAGGTTCTCCGCGGATTTTTCGCCCATTCTCTCGAGTTCTGCGAGTTCGTCGGCCGTTAGCCGGTAGAGATCGTCCGGGGATTCCACATTGCCGGACTCGACGAGTTGCTCCACGATCTTCTCGCCCAGGCCGTCGATATCCATGGCACGACGCGAGGCGAAGTGACGCAGCGACTCCTTGCGCTGGGCGGCGCAGATGAGACCGCCCGAGCAGCGCGCGACGGCCTCGCCTTCCGGGCGCTCTACCGCCGAGCCGCAAACGGGGCAGTATTCGGGCAGGCTGACCTGCCTCGCATCTTTCGGACGCCGGTCGGTCACCACCGAGACAATCTCTGGTATGACGTCTCCCGCTCTGCGCACGATGACGGTATCGCCGATTCTGACGTCTTTCCGGGCGATCTCGTCCATGTTGTGCAGGGTGACGTTGCTCACGGTGACGCCGCCGACGAATACTGGCTCCAGTCGGGCCACCGGCGTGACGGCGCCGGTGCGTCCCACCTGGAATTCCACGTCACGCACGACCGTGAGTTCTTCCTGGGCCGCGAATTTATGGGCGATGGCCCATCGCGGCGCCCGGGAGACGAAGCCGAGTTCGCGCTGATGATCGATTCTGTCCACCTTGTAGACGACACCATCGATCTCGTAGGGGAGCGAGTCCCTTTTCTCGGCGATTTGCCCATAATAGCGAAGGCAGCCCTCGACGCCGCTCACGGTAGCCGTCTCCGGGCAGGTACGGTGGCCCCAGTGACGCAGCTGCTCCAGGATGCCGCTCTGGCGATCGGGCAGGTCGCCGCCAGAGTATTCGCCAATACCGTAGACGAAGATCTCGAGCGGCCGCTTTGCGGTGATGCGGGGGTCGAGCTGGCGCAGGCTTCCCGCGGCGGCGTTCCGGGGATTGACGAAGGTCTTCTCGCCCGCTTTCTCTGCCCGACGGTTGAATGCCTCGAACCCGGCCCTGGGCATGAAGACCTCGCCGCGGATCTCGATGACGCGCGGATGGCCCGAACCACGAAGCCGGAGGGGGACGCTGCGAATGGTGCGCACGTTGTGGGTGATGTCCTCGCCCGTGGCGCCGTCGCCGCGGGTGGCGGCCTGCACGAGGCCGCCGTCCTCGTAACGCATGCTGACCGCAACACCGTCCATCTTTGGCTCGGCGTGGTAGACGAGTTCTTCGCCCTGCGCGCCGTCAAGCTCGAGGCGCTCGATCACCCGCCGGTGGAAATCCCGCAGCTCCTCCTCGGAGAACGCGTTGGCGAGTGAGAGCATGGGCACGCCGTGCCGGACCTCACCGAATTCGCTGACCGGGGTGCTGCCCACCCGCTGTGTTGGCGAGTCGGGGTCACCGAGTACCGGGTACTCCTGCTCCAGCGCCTCCAACTCGCGCATGAGCCGGTCGTATTCGGCGTCGGGGACGGACGGGTCGTCGAGGACGAAGTAGCGGTAGTTGTGCTGGCGGATCTCCTCCCGGAGTTCCTCGACGCGTTTTCTCTTGGCGGCGGGAACGCTCACGGAGCGCCTTAGCTCACGGCCAGACCGTGCTGGTACTGGATGATCTCCTCGCGCAGGAATCGCTCCCGCTGGACGCTCATCGTGCTGCCGGCTTCGTCGAGAAGATCCCCGTTCAGCGAGTCCGCCAGCGCGCGGGCGGTTTCCATCATCTCGTCGAAGGCCTCGGCCCCGTCCTTCGGGCCGGGCAGGACCATGAACATGCTGACACCGGGCAGCTCCTGCTGGCGGATGTTGGTGAGGTCGAAGGTGCCCGGCTCCACCAGGCTGGCCACGCTGAAGACGATGCTCTCGTCGTCCGTGCCCTCCACCCGGTGGAAGATGCCGAACTTGCCGTGGCGCAGCCCGAGGCCGCGCAGGGCGAGTACGACCTGTTCGCCGTTGAAGTGATCGTCCCCGCGCGCAACCAGCCGCAGCGTGATGATCTTCTGCTCGATCTGCGGCTGCTCGGCGGTCTCGGCGGTCTCTTCACTGTCGCCGACGAAGTCGCGGGTCTCGCCGACCAGGATATCGTCGTCGTCCCCGTCGGCATGGTCGACGTCGTCGGGTACTGCCGCGAAGGGGTCGTCCGCCTCCAGCTCCGGGAGTGAGGCCGTGTCGTCGTCGGCACTGACGTCCCTCTCATCGAAGGCGGGCTCCAGCCTCACGTCGGGCTGCGACTCACGTCGCCGGGCCTGCCGCCGGCTGTGCCAATACACCAGGCCGACGACACCGATACCGATCAGTAGAAGGATGACGCGCAATTCGTCCATGGCAACGACCAGCGACGCCGGATCAGCTCGCCGCCATTTTCACCGCCTCGTCGAGATCGACCGACACCAGGCGGGAGACACCGGGCTCCTGCATGGTAACGCCGGTGAGCTGGCGCGCCATCTCCATGGTGACCTTGTTATGCGTGATGAACACGAACTGCACCTGAGACGCCATTTCCTTGACGATGTCGCAGAAGCGGCCGACGTTGGCGTCGTCCAGCGGCGCATCCACCTCGTCGAGCATGCAGAACGGCGCCGGGTTCAGCTCGAATATGGCGAACACCAGCGCGACGGCGGTCAGTGCCTTCTCGCCGCCTGAAAGCAGGTGGATTGTGCTGTTGCGCTTGCCGGGCGGCCGCGCCATCACCGTTACACCCGCGGAGAGGAGATCCTCGCCCGTGAGCTCCAGGTAGGCATGCCCGCCGCCGAAGAGTTTCGGGAACAGCCGCTTGAAGCCGGCGTCCACCAGGTCGTAGGTCTCGCGGAAGCGGGTGCGGGTCTCCTTGTCGATCTTGCGGATCGCGCCCTCCAGCGTGCCCAGGGCCTCATTCAGATCCGCCAGCTGGGCGTCGAGGTATTCCTTGCGCTGCGACTGCTCCTTGAATTCGTCGATCGCGGCGAGGTTGATCGGCCCGAGCCGCTCGATGCGGGCGCCGAGCTTGTGCAGGTTTTCTTCCCAGACGTCGGCCGAGGCATCTTCGTGCATCTCCGCAAGGACGGTCTCCAGCTCGAAGCCGCTCTCGGCGAACTGCTCGGCCACGCCTTCGCGACGCACCCGTATCTCCTGGGCCGCCATGCGCACCTGATCGACGGCCTGGCGGGCCGACTCCACGGCGCTCTCATTGGCCAGGCGCTGCTGATCCAGTTCCCGCAGCTCCGCGTCTACGGCTTCCACCGCGCGGCGCGCCTCGGCCAGGCCGCCCTCCACCTCCACACGCTCGCGCAGCTGCACCTCCAGCGCCTCTTCCTGGTGCCGGATCGGCTCCTCGCCCTCGGCGAGCTGCTCCTTGAGCGTGGCCTCGCGCTGGTGGAACTGACCGAGCTGGGACCTCATCCGCGCCAGGCTCTGGCTGGCGGATTCCCGTGACGAACGGCGCGACTCGTAGCGCAGCGCGATCGCCTGGGTCTCGGTGCGGTCCTGCTCCGCCTGCTGGCGCACACGGGCAAGCTCGCCGCGGAGCTGTTCGCGCTGGGACTCGAGCTCCGCGCGCTGCTTGTCGAGCGAGCCCACGTCGGCCCGCGACTGCTCCAGGCGCTGGCGGCTGTCTTCGAGCCGTTGCCGGGTGGCCTCGAGTTCCCGGTCGATATCGGCGGTCTCGGTGCGGAACGATTCGATGCGCTCCTCGATCTGGGAGAGCCGGTAGCGAGCGCTCTCGAGCCGGGCCTGAGCGTCGGCCTGACGGCGATGTCGATCGGCAGCCGCCTGCTGCACCGACTCGCGCTGCTCCTCCAGGCTTTCCAGCCGGCGGCGCGTATCGTGCAGGGTCTTCTCGAGTGTCTCCACTCGCACACGCTGTTCGCGCAGTTCGTCCTTCAGCGTGCGCATCTCCTGCTCACGCTTCAGTATGCCGCCCCGCGCGTCCTTCTCCCGGTTGACCCGCAGCCAGCTGCGCCCGAGCCAGATACCGTCGGCGGTAATGATGGATTCGTTGTCGTCCAGGCGGTCCCGCAACGCGAGCGCTGCCGGCAGCGAATCCGCCGTGCGCACGTGCTGCAACTGGTCCAGTACGGCCTGAGGTGCGCCGCTGACGCGGGCCGCGAGCCGTCCGTCCCCGGCCGACAGGGAGCTCTCCCTCCCCTGCACGAGCGTCAGGGAGCCATCGTTCAGTTCTTCCAGCGACCGGGTCGCAGCGACGAGATCGTCGACGCAGACCGCCTGCAGGTAGGAGCCCAGCACGGTCTCCACCGCCCGCTCCCAGCCGTCCTCGACCTTCAGGCGCTGCGCGAGCCGCGGCCGGTCCGCGAGCCCGGCGGACTCGAGCCAGCCGCCGACGGTGCCGTCCGCCTCGCCGAGTGCCGCCTTCTGCAGGGCCTCCAGCGAAGTGTAGCGCCCGCTCGCCTTCTGCAGCTCGTCCTTGCGCGCTTCCAGGTGGCGGCCGATGCGCACCTCCTGTTCCCGCAGCGTGGCGATCTGCTGGCGCAGTTCGTTCACCCTGGCGTCCGCCTCTTCGGCTGCCTGCCGCAGCGCGTTCTCCTCGCCGGTGAGGCCGGAGACGGCCTCCTTCTGCTCGTCCACGGAGAGGCCGCGGGAGTCGTCGCCGATGCGGTCGCGGCGCTGGGTCAGCTTCTCGAGCTGGCCCTCGAGCTGCTCGATCCTGGCACGCTCGACCTCGCCCGACTGCTCCACGTCGCTCGCGCGACGCACGAACTCGTCCCAACGCGACTGCCACCCCGCCATGGCTTCGTCGGCCCGCTGCAGCGATTCGGCCGAGGCGGCCTCGCGACCACGGGCCTGCTCCAGGTCCGGCGTCAGCTCGTTCAGTGCCAGTTCCAGCTGGTCCAGCTCGTTGCGGTCCTGCTCGATGTGGTCTTCGATCTCGCGCGCGGCCGCCCGGGCCTGCGCAAGATCCTGCTCCTGGCGCTGGCGCAGCTCGCGGCCGTGCTCGATGGACTGCTCCAGACGGGCGATCTCTGCGCCGATGCGGTAGTAACGGCCCTGGACCTCGTTGAACGTCTCGCTGCGCTCGCCCTGGCTCACCCGGGCCTGCTCCATGGCCGCCTCGATGCGGCGCTGTTCGGCGACGGCCGCCTGCAGGGCATTCTCTTTCTGCGCCTGGCGGCGCTCCTGCTCCCCGGCCCGGGCATCGAGGTCGCGCAGCTTCAGTGCCAGGAGTTCGGCCCGGGTGCGGCGCTCTTCGGCCTTCAGGCGCTTGTAGCGTTCGGCGGTCTTGGCCTGGCGGTCGAGATGCTTCAGCTGCTTCTCGACTTCGTCCACCAGGTCCGCGAGGCGTTCGAGATTGTCCTTGGTGTGGCGGATCCGGTTCTCGGTCTCGCGGCGCCGATCCTTGTACTTGGAGATGCCCGCGGCCTCTTCCAGGTACACACGCAACTCCTCCGGCTTGGCCTCGATCAGCCGCGAGATCATGCCTTGCTCTATGATCGAGTAGCTCCGCGGGCCCAGCCCGGTGCCGAGGAAGACGTGCGTGATGTCCTTGCGACGGCAGCGCGTGCCGTTCAGGTAGTAGGTGGAGATGCCGTCGCGGGAGACGGACCGCTTGATGGAGATCTCCGAGTACTGGGCGTACTGCCCGCCGATGGTGGCATCGGAATTGTCGAAAAGGAGCTCGATGGTGGCCGCACCCACCGGCTTGCGGGCACTGGAACCGTTGAATATGACGTCCGTGATGGAGTCACCGCGCAGGCGGCTCGCCGAACTCTCTCCCATCACCCAGCGCACCGCGTCGATCACGTTCGACTTGCCGCAACCGTTCGGCCCTACGACGCCGACGAGATTGCTCGGAAACGAAATGGTGGTGGGATCAACGAAGGACTTGAAGCCGGATAGCTTGATTTTGCTCAGTCGCATCTCGTGATCTTACGGCATTAGCCCGCCCAAACGCGGTAGTGTAAAGTAAATTCCGGACGGTGACGATTACGAGGAAAATCGCCGCCGACTGGCCACACGAGGAGCAGAAATCCCGATGAGCGAGATTCGTTCGCCGGCCGCCGTAACGGGCCCGAGCAAGCAACTGGAGACGTTCGAGAATCCCAACCCCGGGCGAGATTATACCATCCGGATTACGGTGCCCGAGTTCACCTGCCTGTGCCCCAAGACCGGCCAGCCGGACTTCGCCACCCTGTATCTCGAGTACGTCCCGGACGCGCGCTGCGTCGAGCTGAAATCGCTGAAGCTCTATGTCTGGTCGTTCCGCGACGAGGGCGCCTTCCACGAGGCGGTGACGAACCGCATCCTGGAGGACCTCGTAGCCGCCACGGATCCCCGTTTCCTGCGCCTGACGGCCGATTTCAACGTGCGCGGCGGCGTGTATACCGAGGTCGTGGTGGAGCACCGCCGGGCCGACTGGGAGCCGCAGATTCCGGTGGTCCTCCCGCCCCCCGCCGGCGGCGACTGACCGTCTGCCCGCGCGGCCCCGGCGGGTCGCGTTTCCACCTCAAAAAAAGCCGGAAATGTCGCTTTTCAGAGCGCGTATTGGATGTATAATCCCGCGCTTTTGACGCGCCTTTCCCGGAGGGTGATGATGCCTGCAAAGAAGAAGGCAACGAAGGCCAAGAGCCGCAAGAAGACCGCTTCCAAGTCGAAGGCCGCGACGCGCAAGAAGGCGGCGGCGAAGAAGAAGGTCACCAGGAAAGCGCCGGCGAAGAAGGTCGCCAAGAAGAAAGCCGTGAAGAAGAAGGCGGCTGGCAAGAAAAAGGCCGCGAAGACGACTCCGGCGAAGAAGAAGGTGGCAAAGAAAAAGGCCGCCAGCAAGAAGACCGCCAGCAAGAAGACGGCGAGCAAGAAGAAAGCTGCCGGCAAGAAGGCTGCCGGGAAGGCACCGGCGAAGAAAGCCGGCAAGAAGAAGGCCGCGAGGAAGCGCACGCGCAGCCGCTCCGAGGTGCTGTCGGGCCCGCTTCACGGGCTGCAGCCGTACAAGCCGAGGCGGGGCGAGGAATACATGAGCGCCGATCAGCTGGAGCACTTCCATCAGATACTGAGCGCCTGGAAACGCGAGTTGATGGAAGAGGTCGACCGGACCGTGCACCACATGCAGGACGAGGCGGCCAACTTCCCCGACCCCAGCGACCGGGCCACCCAGGAGTCCGAGTTCGGTCTGGAGCTACGTACCCGGGACCGGGAACGCAAGCTTCTGCGCAAGATCGACGCGGCGCTGAACCGCATCGACGAGGGCACCTACGGCTACTGCGAGGAGACCGGCGAGGAAATCGGGCTGAAGCGCCTCGAGGCGCGTCCGGTGGCCACGCTCTGCCTGGAGGCCCAGGAGCGCCGCGAGCTCGCCGAACGGCAGTTCCGCGACCGGGACGACCAGTACCGCTGAGTCCGGCGGCGCCGACGGCGGAGTCGAATTGAACGCCGACCCCGCCCCGGCGCCCGGCGTGGGCCGCTTCGCCCCCTCGCCCACCGGTCCGCTCCATTTCGGATCCCTGCTGGCCGCCGTGGCCAGCTATCTCGAGGCCCGCGTGCACGGCCGGCGCTGGTTGCTCAGGATCGAGGATATCGACCCGCCCCGGGAAGAGGCCGGCGCGGCCGAGGCCATCGTCCGCTGCCTCGAGGTCTATGGTTTCCGGTGGGACGGACCCGTCCTGCGGCAGAGTCGCAACGAAGAGCGCCACCGGGCGGCGGTCGAACGCCTGCTCGCCGACGGCCTCGCCTACCCCTGCCGCTGCACACGGCGCGTCCTCGCCCGCACGGCCCGCCAGGGCGCGATGGGACCCATCTACCCGGGCACCTGCCGCGACGGCAGCGGCCGCGGCGCGCGCGCCATACGGGTGCGCACGACGGACGAGCCCATCGCCGTGGTCGACCGGCTCCAAGGCCGCATCGAACAGCGGCTGGAGAGCGAACTCGGGGACTTCGTGATCCGGCGCCGCGACGGCCTCATCGCCTACCAGCTCGCGGTGGTGATCGATGACGCGGTGGACGGCGTCACCGACGTGGTGCGGGGCATCGATCTGCTGGACTCTACGCCGCGCCAGATCCACCTCCAGCGGCTCCTCGGGCTGCCCACGCCGACCTACATGCACATCCCGGTTGCCGTGGGCGCCGACGGCGAGAAGCTGAGCAAACAGACCGCAGCCCCGCCCATCGCCAGCGACCCGGAGGCGGTTGCGCCCACCCTCTGCCGCGCGCTCGCGTGCCTGCGCCAGGAGCCGCCGGCGGGTCTGGCAGGCGCCGCGCCGGCGGCCGTGTGGGAGTGGGCCCTTGCCCACTGGCGGCCCCGGAGACTGACATCGATGGCGAGCGTCCCCGGTATCTGAAGGGTCTTTCCGCTATGCAGCAAAATCGGCTATCTTACGTGCATGAGTGAAACCCGAATCATCAAGAAGTACCCGAATCGCCGGCTCTACGACACCGAGGAGAGCCGCTATATCACGCTGGCCGATATCAAGCGGCTGGTCCTGGAGAAGGCGGATTTCACCGTCATCGACAAGAAATCCGGCGACGACATCACCCGGAGCATCCTGCTGCAGGTGATCAGCGAGCAGGAGGCCCAGGGCGAGCCGATCATGAGCCAGGACTTCCTGTCCCAGATCATCCGCGCCTATTCCAGCGCCATGCCCAATTTCGTCAGCACCTACCTGGAGCAGAGCCTGAAGCTGTTCCTGAATCAGCAGAAACAGGTGCGCAGCCAGGTCAAGAAGGTGGTCGGCGTCGACCCGGTGGCCGCCGTGGCAGGCGTCACGCAGCGCAATTACGCGCGCTGGAAGTCGGTGCAGGAGGAGATTTTCCGCACCCTGACCGGCACCCGGAAGGAAGACGAGAAGCAGGAGGACAAGCGGGACAACGAGCGTTGAATTTCTTGCCCGCGAGGGGTTGACACCGGCCTTCCGATAGCCTAATTTGTGCACTGCAGCAGGCTTCATGCTCCCCCGCTACCTGCTGCACATGCCTGAAGGAGTGCAACACTCCGATTGGCTGGCCCCTCGCGCTTGCGAGGGGCCTTTTTTATGCCCGGCAGACGGCCGCGGACCCGCATGCGCATGGATACGCCAGACCCTTTCCAGCCGCCCCGGTGGCTGACCAACCGTCACGCCCAGACCCTGTTCACCAGCTCGCCGCTATGCCGGCCGCCGGCGCCGCGCTGGCGCAAGGAGACCGTGGAGCTGCCCGACGGCGACTTCGTCGAGGCCCACTGGGCGGACCCCGCCGTGCAGCGTCCGGGAGCCACTCTCGTGCTGCTGCACGGGCTGGAGGGCTCCAGCGAGGCCACCTACGCCCGCCTGATGGCGCCGGCGGCCGCGGCACGGGGCTGGCGGCTGGTGGTCCTGCACGCCCGGGACTGCGGCGAGCGCCGCAACCGCCTCCCACGGCGCTATCACGCGGGCGAGACCGGCGACCTGCGATATTTCATGGGACGGCTCGCCGCCGAACATCCGGACGGCCCCTTTATCGCGGCAGGCTACTCACTGGGCGGCAATATGCTGCTGAAGTATCTCGGCGAGGAAGGCGCCGACAGCCCGTTCGCGGCCGCCGCCGCCGTCTCCGTGCCCTTCGAGCTGCAGGATTCGGCGGAGGCCCTGAACCGGGGCTTCGCGCGCTTCTATCGCTGGTATCTCCTGCGCCGGATGAAGGCCGCGATGAAGCGGAAATTCACGCCTGACACGGCGCCTTTCGACTGGCAGGCCGCGCTGCACGCGCGGGACTTCGTCGCCTTCGACGATATCGTCACGGCGCCGCTGCACGGCTTCCGCGACGCGGCGCACTACTACGAGGAGTGTTCCTCCGGGCGATACCTCTCCCGCATCCGCACCCCGACGCTGATCCTGAACGCCCGCGACGACCCGTTCATGAGTCCCGCGGTCATACCCGATGCCGCAGCGCTGCCCGGGTCCGTGCGGCTGGAGGTCACCGACGCCGGCGGCCATATCGGCTTCGTGAGCGGGCCGGCGCCCTGGCAACCCTCGTACTGGATGCCGGCGCGGCTGCTGGCCTGGTTCGACCGCGCCCTCGCCGGCGAGGAAAGCGGCGCCGGCGGCGGCTGACTCTCCACCGAGCCTGCCACGAAAAAGGCCGGCGGCGCTCACGCGCCTGCCGGCCTCTTGCCTTCGCTTGCCTTCGCTTGGCCGGCCTCGGCCGACGGATGCGAAGCCTGTCAGGCCGCGTCCGCTTCCTTCATGCTGAGCCGGATACGCCCCTGGCGGTCCACTTCCAGCACCTTCACGCGCACGATATCGCCCTCGGAGAGCTTGTCGCTCACTTTCTCCACCCGTTCGTTGGAGATCTGGGAGATGTGCACCAGGCCGTCCTTGCCCGGCAGGATCGTGACGAAGGCGCCGAAGTCCATAAGCCGCGCCACGCGGCCCTCGTAGACGCGGCCCACCTCGACGTCCGCGGTGATCAGCTCGATGCGCTTGAGCGCCTCCTTGCCGGAAGCGCCGTCCACCGAGGCGATCTTGACGGTACCGTCGTTCTCGATATCGATGGTGGCACCGGTCTCCTCCGTGATGGCACGGATGACGGCGCCGCCCTTGCCGATGACGTCGCGGATCTTGTCGGGGTCGATCTTGAAGGTCATGATGGTCGGCGCCCAGTCGGACATCTCCTCGCGGGGCTTGCCCAGTACCTTGTTCATCTCTCCGAGGATGTGAAGGCGGGCCTCCTTGGCCTGCTCGAGTGCCTTCTCCATGATCTCCCGGGTGATGCCCTCGATCTTGATGTCCATCTGCAGCGCGGTGACGCCGTCGGAGGAGCCTGCCACCTTGAAGTCCATGTCGCCGAGGTGATCCTCGTCGCCGAGGATGTCGGTCAGGACCGCGAACTTGTCACCGTCCTTCACCAGACCCATGGCGACGCCTGCCACCGGCGCCTTCAGCGGCACGCCGGCGTCCATCAGGGCGAGGCTCGAGCCACAGACCGAGGCCATGGAGCTGGAGCCGTTGGACTCGGTGATCTCGGAGACCACCCGGATCACGTAGGGGAACTCGTCCATGTCCGGCATGACGGCCTGGATGCCGCGGCGGGCGAGCTTGCCGTGACCGATCTCGCGGCGCTTGGGTCCGCCCATGAAGCCGGTCTCGCCGACGCAGTACGGCGGGAAATTGTAATGGAGCATGAAGGGCTCCTTGTACTCACCCTCCAGTGCGTCGATGATCTGCGCATCGCGGCCCGTGCCGAGCGTCGCGGTCACAATGGCCTGCGTCTCGCCGCGGGTGAACAGCGCCGAGCCGTGAGTGCGGGGCAGCGTACCCACGCTCACGGTGATCGGCCGCACCGTGCCGTGATCGCGTCCGTCGATGCGGGGCTGGCCGTCCAGCACGCGGTTGCGCACGATGGCCTTCTCCAGCTTGCCGAATGCACCGGCGACCTCTTCCCTGCTGTATGCAGGGTCGTCACCGCCGGAGAGCGCTTCCACGGCCTCGTTCTTGGCCTTGCCGACCGCCTCCTGACGCTCCTGTTTATCGCTGATCTGGTAAGCCTCGGTCAGCGCATCGCGCGCAATCGCGGCGACCTTCTCGTCCAGTGTGGCGTCGGCCTCCGGCGCCTGCCAGTCCCAGGCCGGCTTGGCTGCCTGGCGCGCGAGTTCTTCGATGGCCGAGATAACCGTCTGCATCTTCTCATGGCCGAACAGGACGGCGCCCAGCATGACGTCTTCCGGCAGGATCTTCGCCTCCGACTCCACCATGAGGACTGCCTCGCCGGTGCCGGCCACCACCAGATCCAGTGCCGATTCCTCCAGCTGGGTGGCCGTCGGGTTCAGCAGGTACTCGCCGTCCCGGTAACCGACGCGAGCGGCGCCGATAGGGCCCCGGAAGGGCATGCCGGAGAGGGCCAGGGCAGCGGAGGCGCCGATCAGTGCGGGGATGTCGGCATCGATCTCGGGATCCAGAGAAATCACCGTGGTAATCACCTGGACCTCGTTCATGAAACCTTTCGGGAACAGCGGCCGTATGGGGCGATCGATCAGACGCGAGGTCAGCGTCTCTTTCTCGCTGGGGCGCCCCTCGCGCTTGAAGAAGCCGCCGGGGATGCGCCCCGCGGCATAGGTCTTCTCCTGGTAGTTGACCGTCAGCGGGAAGAACGGACGGCCCGGATCGGCCTCCTTCCGTCCAACCGCGGTCGCCAGAACCACGGTGTCGCCCATGCTGACCATTACTGCGCCGTCCGCCTGTCGGGCAACCTCGCCCGTCTCCAGCGTCAGCTCATGATCGCCGTATTGAAAACTCTGCTTTATTGCTGTCACGCCTGATCCTTCTATCTGCTAATACGAGGACAGGACGCACGTCCGGCGACCGCGGGGTCGACGCACCTGCATCCAGTCCATGTTCTGATTCTGCGCGGGATTGCCGGTCAGCGATTGCCGATTAGCGGCGCAGACCGAGCCGCTTGATCAGGTCCTGGTAACGGTCCTGATCCTTCTTCTTGAGGTAGTCCAGCAGCTTCCGACGCTTGTTGACGAGCATCAGGAGCCCCTTGCGGGAATGATGGTCGCGCTTGTGGTCGGAGAAATGCTCGGTGAGATCGGTGATGCGTGCGGACAGCAGCGCGACCTGGACCTCCGGGGAGCCGGTGTCGGCGTCGCCGCGGCTATACTCCTTGAGGATGCTGCTCTTGCGTTCAGTCGAAAGTGGCATTGTTCGAAAACTCCAGTCTCAGTGCTCTTTGCCCTTCTGTGCAGCCCGGCATTGTAACTCGGGTCCGGGCCCGCTAACAATCTAAATACAATCTAAATTTCCGCGGTTTTTCCGCCGTGCATGAATACCCGCCGCGGCCGCACGACGCCCGGGAACGGTATCTCGCCCACGCCGAGGAAGCGCCCGGCACGATCATAGACCCGCAGATGGCCGTCCCGAGCCGAGTAGTCCGCCGGCACCTGCTGTCCCTGCAGGAAGCGCTCGGCTGCGCCGACCTCCACCTCGGCCGCCGGCCAGTCCGCCAGCGCCGCATCCACGGGCTGCAGGTAGCCCTCCAGCACCCCGGCGGATGCCGCCTCCAGCGTGTCCAGCGTCACCATCGCAGCGCCCGCGAACGGCCCGACGGCCACCCGGCGCAGGCCGCGCGTGTACGCCACCGTGCCGGCCGCCGCCGCGACGTCTTCGACCAGCGTGCGGACGTAGGTGCCTTTCGAGCAGCGCACCCGGAAGACGAGTTCAT
>CAYQZN010000039.1:0-16260 GCA_964421805.1 uncultured Woeseiaceae bacterium | reverse complement strand
GTTTCCTCGAACGCGCCATCAACTTCGAGGTGGAGCGCCAGATCGAGGTGCTGGAAGACGGCGGCGCCGTGGTGCAGGAGACCCGCCTGTACGACGCGGAGCGGGACGAAACACGGCCGATGCGAACCAAGGAAGAGGCCAACGATTACCGCTATTTCCCGGACCCGGACCTGCTGCCGGTGGAGATCGACGAGGCGCTCGTCGAGACGGTGCGCAAGACCCTCCCCGAGCTGCCCGACGCCAAGCGCCGGCGGCTGGGCGAGCAATACGGCGTCAAGGCGGACGATGCCGTGGTGCTGGCCGGATCCCCGGCGCTGGCGGATTACTTCGAGGCGGTGGCGGCGGCCGGCGGCAGCGACGGTCAGGCCGTGGCCAATTGGGTGCTCGGCGAACTCTCCGCAGCGCTCAATCGGGACGGCCTGGATATCACGTCCAGCCGCATCGAGCCGGCCGGTCTGGCGCAGCTGCTCGAGCGTATCGCCGACGGCACCCTGTCCGGCAAGCTCGCCAAACAGGTCTTCGAGGCCATGTGGGCGGGAGAGGGCGATGCGGATGCGGTCATCGAGGCGAAAGGGCTGAAGCAGATCACCGACAGCGGCGAGATCCGGCGCATCGTCGAAGAGGTGCTGGCCGCCAACCCGGAGCAGGTGGAGCAATACCGGGGCGGCAAGACCAAGGTGGTCGGGTTCTTCGTCGGCCAGGTGATGAAGGCCACGAAGGGCAAGGCCAACCCCGGCGAGGTCAACCGCCTGCTGAAAGCCGCACTGGACGGGAACTGACACGCCTTGAGCCGTGATGTCCTGCAACCGTTCCTGTTCGAGCACCTGCCGGTGCGCGGTGCCCTCGTGCAGCTTGCCGAAACCTGGCGGGAGCTGTCGGGTACCCAGGATTACCAGCCATCCATAGGCCGGGTCCTCGGCGAGGCCAGCGCAGCCGCTGCACTGATCGCGAACTCGCTGAAGTTCGACGGCCAGCTCACGCTGCAGCTCTCCGGCGACGGGCCGCTGGAGCTGCTCGTCGTCCAGTCCACCAACGAGCTGCATCTGCGCGGCATGGCGCTGGCCCGGGACGTGGCGCCGCAGGCCGGGTTCTCCCAACTCTCGAGGGGTGCCCGTTGCGCGATGACCGTGGAGTCGAGCGTACTGGCCGACCGCTACCAGGGCATCGTCGATGCGAACGCCGACTCGCTCGCCGGCTGCCTGGAGGGCTACTTCGAGCGCTCCGTGCAGCTGCCGACCCGCCTCTGGCTTATGGCCGACGAGGATTGCGCGGCCGGGCTGCTGCTGCAGCGGGTGCCCGACGCAGCCGCGCCCCTGCCTGAGGATGACTGGCGGCGCCTCGGCTTCATGGCCGATACCCTGACGCTGGACGAGATGCGGGACGGCATCGGCATCGAGCTGCTCGGCAAGCTGTTCGCCGAGGACGACGTGCGGGCCTTCCGGCCGCGCACCGTCAGGTTCGAGTGCCGCTGTTCCATCGAGCGGGTCGAGCGTGCCCTGCGCCTGCTGGGCGAGGATGAGGTGCGCGAGACCCTGGAGGAGCAGGGCGAGATCCGGGTGACCTGCGAATTCTGCAACCGGGAGCGCCGGCTCGACGCCATCGACGTCGAGCGTCTGTTCTCCGCCGGCGGCCAGCGGGCATCCTCCCGCGTCCACTGACGCGGCGCCACCAGCCCTCCGCGCTCCTTCACTCTCTTTAGATTGCCGTTATTTCAAATGGACCGGGACAGTGCCCGGACAGTGCGTTATACTTCTCTACCTTAAAGATAAAGATATCTTTATATATTGAAGCTAATGGAGTCGATGGAGTCGATGGTGGCGGAACCCTTGGAGGACACCCTGCGAGCGCTGAAGGCGGTGGCCGAGCCTACTCGCCTGCGCCTGCTGGCGCTGTGCCATCGGGGCGAGAGCACCGTCTCCGAACTGGTCCGTGTGCTCGGCCAGAGCCAGCCGCGCATCTCCCGCCATTTGAAACTTCTGTGCGACGCGGGCCTGCTGGAACGTTTCCGCGACGGCCACTGGATCTACTACCGCACCCCCTCTTCGGGTCACGCGGCCGTGCGCGTGCGCAAGCTGCTGGAATTGATGCCGGCAGAGGCGCCGGAGCTCGCCCGGGATGCCGAACTCGCTGAGGCCGAGCGGCGGGCGGCCGTCGAGCCGCAAGCCGCGCCGCTGACCGAGGCGGAGCGCGGGCTGCACCGGGCCGTGCTGGATACGGTGCTGACCGCGCCGGTCGGCCGTCTGCTGGATATCGGCACCGGCAGCGCGCGCATGCTCAAGTTGCTCGGCCGCCGCGCCAGCCGGGCGGTGGGCGTCGATATCGACGGCGACCAGCGGCGTCAGGCTCGCGCCGAACTCGCCGTCGCCGGCCTCGGCAATTGCACCATCCGTGCCGGCGACGCGCACCGGCTGGACTTCGCCGACGGCGCATTCGACACCGTCATCCTGGACGAGGTGCTCGGCCATTCGACCACGCCGGAGGAGGCGATGGCCGAGGCCGCACGTGTGCTGGCGCCCGGCGGGCGGTTGCTCCTGATCGAGCCCCTCGCGGGGGGCTCGACGGAAGAAAATGCCGGAGCTTCCGCAGAGGCACGGGCGCACTGGATCGCCGGGCTGGCCGGCGCGGCCGGGCTCGCCCTCGGCCGGCCGCGCCCCGTGCCGGCGCGCCGGCCGGCCTGGCTGGTTTCCGTGGCAACGCCGGCACAACGGCACGCCGCCTGAAAGATTCAAGACCTGAAGGATCAGGACCTCGAGGATCAAGAGAATCATGGCAATGACACAGACACCCATCACACCCGGGCCCGCTGCTGCACGTAGCGTCGCGGACGTCGCGGTCTCCTTCGAATTCTTCCCGCCCGGCAGCGAGAAGATGGAACAGACGCTGTGGAGTTCCATCGAGCGGCTGGCGCCGCTGCGCCCCAGGTTCGTCTCCGTCACCTACGGGGCCGACGGCTCCACCCGGGAGCGCACCCACGGCATCGTCAGCCGCATCCTGCGCGAGACGGAGTTGACGGCCGCACCCCACCTCACCTGCGTCGGCGCGAGCCGGGGCGAGATCGACGACATCGCGCGGCAGTACTGGGACATCGGCGTGCGCCACATCGTGGCCCTCAGAGGCGACCCGCCGAAGGACAGTGACGGCTACACGCCGCATCCGGAGGGCTATGCCTACGCGGCGGACCTGGTGGCGGGCCTGAAGCGCGTGGCCGACTTCGACGTCTCGGTGGCCGCCTATCCGGAGGTGCATCCGGAGGCGCCGTCCGCCGCCTTCGATCTGGACAACCTGAAGCGAAAACTGGATGCCGGTGCGAGCCGGGCCATCACCCAGTTCTTCTTCGACATCGAGGACTTCCTGCGCTTCCGCGACCGCTGCGCGGCGGCGGGCATCGCCGCGCCGATCGTTCCCGGCATCCTGCCGATCACCCGCTTCCCCCAGCTGCAGCGCTTCGCCGAGGGCTGCGGGGCCAGTGTGCCCGAGTGGCTGGTGCACCGCTTCGACGATCTGGACGACGACGCCGAGACGCGTCGGCTGATTGCCGCCAGCGTGGCCATCGAGCAGGCCCGCGAACTCGAACGCTACGGCGTGCGCGAATTCCACTTCTACACCCTGAACCGCTCCGAGCTCACCTACGCCATCTGCCATGCGCTGGGCGTGCGTCGGCAGCGCGCGACGGCGGCCTGACCATGAGCAGCACCCGATTCGAACGCCTGGAGGCACTGCTCGCCGAGCGGATCGTGTTCCTGGACGGCGCCATGGGCACCATGATCCAGGGCCACGCCCCGTCCGAGGAAGACTATCGCGGCGAACGCTATGCCGACTGGCCGAGCGACCTGAAGGGCAACAACGACCTGCTGACCCTGACCCGGCCCGGGCTGATCCGTGATATCCACCGCGACTTCCTGGCGGCCGGCGCGGACGTCATCGAGACGAACACGTTCAACTCCAACGCCCCCTCCCAGGCCGACTACGGCATGGAATCTCTGGTGCGCGAGCTGAACCTGGCCGCGGCGCGGCTGGCGCGGGACGTCGCCGGCGAGTTCGAGGCCGCCGACGGCCGGCCCCGCTTCGTCGCCGGCGTGCTCGGGCCGACCAACCGCACGGCGTCCCTGTCGCCGGACGTGAACGACCCCGGCAAGCGCAATATCCGTTTCGGCGGACTGGTGGAGACCTATGCCGAGGCGGCCCGCGCCCTGATGGAAGGCGGCGCGGACTTCCTGATGGTGGAGACCATCTTCGATACGCTGAATGCGAAGGCCGCGCTGTATGCGGTCCGGGAAATCGAGCGGGAACGCGGCGGCCGCATCCCGGTGATGATCTCCGGCACCATCACCGACGCCTCGGGCCGCACCCTGTCCGGCCAGACCACCGAGGCGTTCTGGAACTCGGTGCGCCACGCCGAGCCGTTTCTCATCGGGCTGAACTGCGCGCTGGGCGCCGCCGACCTGCGGCCCTACGTCGCCGAGCTGTCGCGGGTGGCCGATACCCGCGTGAGCGCTCACCCGAACGCCGGACTGCCGAACGAGTTCGGCGAGTACGACGAGACGCCCGAGGAGATGGCCGCCGTCGTGCGCGAGTTCGCCGAGTCCGGGCTGGTGAACCTGGTCGGCGGCTGCTGTGGCACCACCCCGGAACACATCCGGCGACTTCGCGAGGCCATCGAGCCGCTCGCGCCCCGCGTCGTGCCCGATCTCCCCCGCGAGTGCCGGCTGTCCGGCCTCGAGCCGCTGAATATCGGCCCGGACGACCTGTTCGTGAATGTGGGCGAGCGCACCAACGTCACCGGCTCCGCGAAGTTCCGCAAGCTGATCGAGGCGGGCGATTACGCCACGGCCGTCGACGTGGCCCGTCAGCAGGTGGAGAACGGCGCCCAGATCATCGACGTCAACATGGACGAGGGCATGCTGGACTCGGAGGCGGCGATGGTGACCTTCCTCGACCTGATCGCGTCCGAGCCCGACGTGGCCCGCGTGCCGATCATGGTGGACTCGTCGAAGTTCAGCGTCATCGAGGCGGGACTGCGCTGCATTCAGGGCAAGCCCGTCGTCAACTCCATCAGCCTGAAGGAGGGCGAGGCGGAGTTCGTCGAGCAGGCCCGGCGGGTGCGCGACTACGGCGCTGCGGTGATCGTGATGGCCTTCGACGAGGACGGCCAGGCCGACACGGTGGAGCGCAAGCTCGAGATCTGCCGCCGGTGCTACCGGATACTGACGGAAGAAGTCGGCTTCCCGGCGGAGGACGTCATTTTCGATCCCAACATCTTCGCGGTGGCCACGGGCATCGAGGAGCACAACGGCTACGGTATCGCCTTCATCGAGGCGGCCCGACGCATCAAGGCGGAGCTCCCTCACGCGCTCGTGAGCGGCGGGGTCTCAAACGTCTCGTTTTCGTTCCGCGGCAACAACCCGGTGCGCGAGGCCATCCACTCCGTCTTCCTGTATCACGCCATCCGCGCGGGCATGGACATGGGCATCGTCAACGCGGGCCAGCTCGCCATCTACGAGGACCTGCCCGGCGAGCTCCGCCAGGCGGTAGAGGACGTGGTGCTGAACCGCCGCGACGATGCCACCGACCGGCTGCTGGCGATCGCGGAGAAATACCGTGGCGACGGCAGCGGCCAGAAGCGCACGACCGATCTCGGCTGGCGGGAGTGGCCGGTGCAGAAGCGCCTCGAGCACTCGCTGGTCAAGGGCATCGACGAGTTCGTCATCGAGGACACCGAGGCCGCTCGGCTCGCCGCGGCCCGTCCGCTGGACGTGATCGAGGGCCCGCTCATGGACGGCATGAACGTGGTCGGCGACCTGTTCGGCGAAGGCAAGATGTTCCTGCCCCAGGTGGTGAAGTCGGCCCGCGTGATGAAGAAGGCCGTGGGCCACCTCATCCCCTACATCGAGGAGGAGCAGGAGGGCGAGTCACGCTCGAACGGCACGATAGTGATGGCCACGGTGAAGGGCGACGTCCACGATATCGGCAAGAACATCGTCGGCGTCGTGCTCCAGTGCAACAACTTCGAGGTGATCGATCTCGGCGTCATGGTGTCCGCCGAGAAGATTCTGGAGACGGCGCGGCGGGAAGGCGCCGACATCATCGGCCTGTCAGGCCTCATCACGCCTTCGCTGGACGAGATGGTGAACGTGGCCTCCGAGATGCAGCGTCTCGGTTTCACCGTGCCGCTGCTGATCGGCGGCGCCACCACCTCGCCGGCGCATACCTCGGTGAAGATCGACCCCCGCTACGAGGGCCCCGTGATCTACGTGAAGGACGCCTCGCGCTCGGTGGGTGTGGCCCAGTCGCTGGTGGGCGAGGGGCGCGATGCCTTCGTGCAGAAGATCAAGGCCGATTGCGAGCGCCGGCGCGAAATGCACGCGGGCAAGACCCGGCAGGCGCCGGAGCGGGCGCTGGAGGACGCACGCCGGCGGCGCCATGCGATCGACTGGCAGAGTTACCGGCCGCCCGCTCCGGACCTGCTCGGGGTACGCACCCTCGAGCGCATACCGCTGGCGACGCTGGTCGACTACATCGACTGGATGCCGTTCTTCAACGCCTGGGAGTTCCGCGGCCGCTTCCCCGACATCCTCGACGACCCCGAGGTGGGAGAGACGGCCAGTTCGCTGTACGCGGACGCCCGGGCGATGCTCCGGCGTATCGTCGACGAAGGGTGGCTGGAATGCCGCGCGGTCATCGGCTTCTTCCCGGCGGCCTCGCTGGGCGATGATATTGCCATCTATCCGGAAGAGGGCAGCGCGGAGCCGCTGGCGACGTTCCACCACCTGCGCCAGCAGAAGAAGAAGCGCGACGACCAGCCCCAGGAGTGCCTGGCGGATTTCGTCGCCCCGGCGGATAGCGGCAGGCGTGACTACCTGGGCGCCTTCGCCGTAAGTGCCGGCTTCGGCATCGACGAACACGTGCAGCGTTTCGAGGCCGACCACGACGACTATTCCTCCATCATGCTGAAGGCGCTCGCGGACCGGCTGGCGGAGGCGGGTGCCGAATATCTGCACGAGCGTGTGCGCAGAGAGTACTGGGGCTACGCGCCGGAGGAATCACTGGACAACCACGCGCTGATCGCCGAGGAGTACCGCGGCATCCGTCCGGCGCCGGGCTATCCCGCCTGCCCGGATCACACCGAAAAACTGACCCTCTGGCAGGTGCTGGAAGTGGAAGAGCGCATCGGCATGCGGCTGACCGAGTCCATGGCCATGCTGCCGACGGCCTCGGTGAGCGGTCTCTACTTCGCGCACCCCGAGGCGCATTACTTCGCGGTGGGAAAGATCGGCCGCGACCAGGTCGCGGACTACGCGAGGCGCAAGGGTATGAGCCTCGAAGAGGCCGAGCGCTGGCTGGCGCCGTCGCTCGGCTACGAGCCGGAGACGGAGGACGAGGCCGCCTGATACTCTGGTAACCGCAGGGCATTCCGGGCGTCCTCCGGTGTGCCGGAGACTCTTCAGCCATGGAGGCCGGATATGGGTTACGGAGCGATACGGGAGAGACTCCAGGCCGGCGACATCGTCCTGCTGGACGGCGGCACCGGCACCGAACTGCAGCGTCGCGGCGTACAGATGGACCCGGGCGCCTGGTGCGGGCCGGTATCGCTCGAGAGCGGCGACGTGCTGGAGCGCGTGCACCGGGATTACATCGCCGCGGGCGCCGACGTCATCACCGCCAATACCTATGCCTCGTCCCGCCTGATGCTGGAGCCGGCGGGCTACGGCGAGCGCTTCGAGGAGATCAACCGGGCCGCCGTCGACGCCGCGCATCGCGCGCGCGAGGCCAGCGGTCGCAGCGATGTCCTCGTCGCCGGCTCCCTCTCGCATATGGCGCCGTTCGTCGTCGGCAGCGCGCAGCCGGATACTGCCCGGGCACCGTCCGCGACAGCCATGCAGGATGCCTACACGGAACTCGCCGTCTTCCTCCGCGACAGCGGTTGCGATCTCATCCTGCTGGAGATGATGTATTACCCGGAGCGCATGGGTCTGGCGTTCGAGGCGGCGCTCGCGACAGGCCTGCCGGTCTGGGCCGGCTTCTCGGCCCGGAGGGGGGAGGACGGGCGGCTGCTCAGCTATGCGCCGGAGCAGGACATCCCCTTCGAGCAACTCGTCTCGGTTCTGGAGAACTATGACGTGGCCGCGGCCGGCGTCATGCACACGCCGTCCCACCTGGTGGCCGACGCACTCGCCATCCTGCGCAATCACTATGAAGGTCCGCTGCTGGCCTATCCGGACTCCGGTTATTTCCGCATGCCGGAATGGCAGTTCGAGGAAGTGATCCCGCCCGGTGAATTCCTGCGCCATGCGTCGGACTGGGTCGCGGATGGCGTGCAGATCGTGGGCGGCTGCTGCGGCCTGTCACCGGAGCACATCGACGCTCTCCGGCCGCTGCGCTACGCCCGGCCGTGACCGTCGCTGCGGCGCAGCCGCTCCTTCCGCAAGGCGTACAACTGCCACAGCGGCACGCCCAGCAGAACGCCGAACGTCAGCAGCAATTTGCCGAGGATCATGAGTTCCCCGCCTTCCATCCGTCTGCAAATCTCCCGATACCACCAAATCGCATCCCACGACCGACTATAACCCAGCCGTTTCCGGGCCGAGCCCATAGCCCGTGTCGTCGTGCCGTCATCGGGAGATCGGCGTGAATTGTGAAACAGTGCAGCGCATCGGCCACGCCGTCCGCGGTATACAGGACCCATGCGCCACGAACGTCGACATCGCTCTCCGGGTCTCCGACATCGCCATGGCGATTGACGGACCCGCCCCGCGTCTCTCTTCCTACGGCGACGAGCCGTCGCGCGCCCCTCTGTCCGTCCTGCTGAGCGACTTCCTCCGCACCTGCTTCGGCGTGGGGCTCGGCCTCGCCGCCATCCTGCTGCCGGCCATGGTCTGGCGCGACATGGAGGCGTTGTACGCCGAGTTCGGCGCACCCGTGATCCTCGTCATGTTCGCGCCGCTGGCCATCCTCGTTCGCACCTACGGACCCAGAGACGGGAACGACTGACGACGACGTCCCGCGGCGTCTCCCGCTCGCCGCTCAGCCGGCCCGGGCCTGCCGCCCTTTCCGGGTGACGAGGTAGAGCAGAGGACCGAAAGAACCCAGGAATAGTGTCACGGCCACCCACGGCCAGGGACTGCGGCCCTCTTGTCGCGCTGTCGGTATCAGCCAGGCGAGAACCAGCACCAGTGCGACGACGAGGTCCGCGGCGAGCTGCCAGCCTGCCGGGCCCTCCAGGGCGTGGGCGAAGATGCCGGTATAGCCGACCCGGTAAACGGCATAAGCCGAGATCAGGCCGAACGGAATCAGCAGGACGATGGCGAGTAGTCGACCCTGGTTCAGACGATGGTTCATTGCGCACTCCTCGGTTGGGTTTCGCGCTATGCTCTGCGGGGGAGTGGATGACCGCAATTACCTCGCAGGTCATTGAACCGGCGGGGGCACGGCGGGGATAGTCACTCCCGGGGAGAGGGAGTCCTTATGCAGCCTGTTCAAGCCCGGAACTTTCCGTCGCTCTGCCGCCAGTGGCGCCGTTTCAGGAAGCTCTCGCAGCTGGACCTGGCCCTGGTCGCCGACGTCTCGCAGCGCCACGTCAGCTGGCTCGAGACCGGCCGCAGCACGCCCAGCCGCGAGATGGTGCTGCGCCTCTCGGATGCCATGGAAATCCCGCTGCGCGAGCGCAACGTTCTGCTGCGTGCCGCCGGCTACGCGCCGGTGTACGGAGAGAGCGGGCTCGACGAGCCGGTGATGCAGCCGGTGCTGCAGGCGCTGAAGCGCATCCTGGATCATCACGAACCGCTGCCGGCCGTGGTCGTGGACCGCCTCTGGAACGTGCGGATGCAGAACCGGGCGGCGGAGAGGCTGCTGGGCGCGGGGGGCGACCCCGGAGCCATGATCGAGGAGGTCGCCGTCGACGACGCGCTGAACCTTGCGCTCCTGACCGTCCACCCGCAGGGACTGAGGCGCTTCATCGTCAACTGGGACGAGGTCATGCCGTCGTTCGTGCGCCGGCTGCGCAGCGAGGCGATGGCGACCGACGATGCGAAAGTGCAGAATTGGTTCTCGCGCCTGCTCGAGCTGGCGGGGCCGGTCGCGGACGGGGGTCCGGTGCTGGAGAGCCTGCTGCCCGTCCTGCCCCTCGAGCTGAACATCGACGGCCTGGAGCTCAGTCTGTTCTCCGTCATGTCGACCTTCGGCACGCCCCAGGACGTCACGACCGACGAACTCCGCATCGAAGCGTTCTATCCCACGGATGCGAAGACGGCGGACTTCTTCACGAGGGTAGCCTCATGACACGCGCAGCCATCCTGTCGACAGCCGCTCTCTCGCTCACGCTCGCCCTGACCGCCTGTGGAGGCGGTGGCGGAGGCGACGGCGGCACCGCACCGGCTCCGGCGGCGCCGGACCCGCCGCCCACGCTGTCCACCGGGCCCGACGAGTGCGTGGCCGGCGAAGCCGGCGGCTTCGCCTGCTCGGGCGTCTCTCTCGCCGCGCGCGTGCCCATCGCCGGGATGGGCGGCAATGCGGGCAACGACATCTGGGGCTGGGCGGACCCGCAGACCGGCGCCGAGTATGCGCTCATGGGTCTGACCAACGGCACCGCCTTCGTCGACGTAACCGATCCCGAGGCGCCGGTCTTCCTCGGCCGGCTGCCGACCGAGACCTTCAACAGCACCTGGCGCGACATCAAGGTGCACGACGGTCATGCGTTGATCGTGGCCGATGCCGCCGGCGCCCACGGCATGCAGGTGTTCGACCTCACGCGGCTGCGCGGCGTCACGGCACCGCAGACCTACGCTGCCGACAACGTCTACGTGGACATCGGCTCGGCGCACAACCTGGCCATAGACGAGGAGAGCGGATTCGCCTACGCCGTCGGCGCCGAGGGTCCCGGCGGCTGCGACCACGGCCTGCATATGATCGACGTGCGCACGCCGGTCAACCCGATGTTCGCGGGCTGTCATACCGCCGTCGATACCCACGACACCCAGTGCGTGGTCTACCGCGGCCCGGATGCGGAGCACGCCGGCAGCCAGGTCTGCTTCGGCTCGGCGAATCTGGAGAGCGCCGATCCGGCGGCACCGGCGGATGGTATCGCCCGGCTGGAGATCGTCGACGTGAGCCTCAAGTCCTCGCCGCTGCAATTGTCACTCACGGCCTATCCGGAATCGGGCTATGCCCACCAGGGCTGGCTCACCGAGGATCATCGCTACTTCCTGCTCGGTGACGAGACCGACGAGTCGCGCCGCGGCGTCCCCACGCGGACCCACGTGTTCGACGTCTCGGACCTCGACGCACCCCGCTTCCTGTTCGCCTACGAGGCGCCGACCCGCTCCATCGACCACAACCTCTACGTCCGCGGCAGTCGGGTCTACCAGGCGAACTACACCTCCGGCCTGCGCATACTGGAGTTCGGCGACCTCGCCGCGGGAGGGCTGCAGGAGATCGCGTACTTCGATACCTATCCGGACAATGACGCGGTGGAGTTCTCCGGCGCCTGGAGTGTCTATCCCTGGCTGCCGTCGGGCAACGTCCTCGTCAGCGATCAGCAGTACGGGCTGTTCGTGCTGACTCCCGACTAGGCGTTTTCCGGCGCGGGCGCCTCCCGCCGGTGCCACCATTCCTGCAGCGAGGTGCACAGCACCGTGCCGTCGTCGGCGCGCCGGAATTGCAGGCGGAACACGCCGTCCAGCCGGACCCGGCTGCCGTCCCGAACGCGGGCGAACGACGCCTGCCAGTGCGCGAAGCACTGATCGCCGGCCGCTGCCCAGACCGTGTGCCGGAAAGACACGTCTTCCTGGGCGTCGGAGGCGCCTTCCAGCCAGTAGCGCCGGATGGCGTCGCGGCCCTGCATCGGCGGCTCGAACGGGTCTTCGTGGTATATCGCGTCCTCGGCGAACAGCGCGGTGACCGCGTCGGCGTCGCCCGTTTGCCATACCTCGCCGTAGCGCGCCAGCCACGCATCTGCCTGGTCTTCGGATATGTCGGAGGCGTTGGTCATGATCGTCTCCAGATGAATGTGATGCGACCATGACAGCGATTGCCCGGATGCCTGTCAATCGGCCTTCTCAAGTGCCGGTCGGTACTCGCGTCCCGGAGCGGTTAGAATGCAGCGGTCCACGCTTTCGTGATTGCCCGGGAGAGCAACATGAAACTCCGCTACAAAATTCTGACGGGAACGGCCGCCTTTCTCGTCGTCGCGGTGGCAGCCATCGCTTTCTTACTCAGCCACGAGGCGCCTTGCCCGCCGCCGCCGCCGGATTCGGAGTCCGGCGACGCAATGCGAGCTTGGGTCTATCGATGTTACGGCACCACCGAGGTGCTCAGCCTCGAGCGGCGCGACCGGCCGGTGCCGGGCGACGACGAGTTGCTGGTCAGGGTGGCCGCCGCAGCCGTCAATCCCTATGACTGGCATTTCATGACCGGCTCGCCCTATTTCATGCGGCTCATGACCGGGCTGAGCAAGCCGAATGAAATCCGGCTCGGCGCAGACTTCTCCGGGACCGTGGTCGCGGTCGGCGAGGACGTGACGAGATTCTCTCCCGGCGACGAGGTCTTCGGCGGCGCAAGCGGCTCGTTCGCGGAATATCTCACCGTGGCGGAAGACGGTCCCGTGGCGGCGAAGCCGGCGAACGTCTCCTTCGAGCAGGCGGCCGCCGTCGGCATCGCGGGCTTTACCGCCATCCAGGCGTTGCGGGATCACGGTGCGCTGGAGCCCGGCGAGGCGGTGCTGATCAACGGCGCGTCCGGTGGCGTCGGTACCTTCGCCGTGCAGATCGCCCACGCCATGGGCGCCGAGGTCACCGGCGTCTGCAGTGCAGGAAAGATGGACATGGTGCGATCCATCGGCGCCGATCACGTCATCGATTACCGGCAGCAGGACTATACGGACGGCGAGGGTCGCTACGACGTCATAATCGACCTGGTCGGCAACCGTTCCGTGCGGGCGAATACGCGGGTCCTCGAGCCCGATGGCCGGCTGGTGATCGTGGGCGGCCCCAAGGGCGACTGGTTCGCGCCCCTGAAACCGATGATCGATGCCGCGCTGATGTCGCCGTTCGTCGATCAGCAGGTGGGGACGATGCTCGCCTATATGACACGGGACGATGCGGTCCGCCTCGGCGAGCTGATGCGCGATGGCGCGATGACGCCCGTGGTCGACCGGACGTTCATGCTGGAGCAGCTTCCGGCCGCCATCGAATACTGGAAGTCCGGCAAGGCGGCGGGCAAAGTGACGCTCACCCTGCGGTGACGGCACCGTGTCGCGCCCGGCATCAGCTCACGGCGTCTTGAACACCTTGCCGCCTTTCATCACGAAGTCCACGTCCAGGAGTTCGGCGATGTCGTCCAGCGGCGAGCCGTCTACTGCGACGATGTCCGCGTACTTGCCCTTCTCCAGCGTGCCGAGGTCGTCGCTCATGTCGATCAGGTCTGCGGCGTTGACGGTGGCGGCCACCAGCACGTCTTCCTCGCTCATGCCGGCGTCGACCATCAATACCGCTTCCTGCGCGTTGTCGCCGTGCCTCGACACCCCGCTGTCGGTGCCGAAGGCCACCTTCACGCCCGCCCGATAGGCGTTGCCGAAGTTCTTCTTCATCTCCGTGCCCACGCGGACGGCCTTCTCGCGGATGGCGGGCCGCATGAAGTCCGACTCCTCCGCCATCTGCTTCACCGTGGCGCCGGCGAGCAGCGTGGGCACGAGGTAGGCGCCGGTCTCGCGGAACAGGGCGATCGCGTCGTCGTTCACGTAGGTGCCGTGCTCTACGCTGTCCACGCCGGCCTCGAGCGCCGCGATGATGCCCTCCGCGGCGTGGGCATGGGAGGCCACCTTGCGGCCCATGCGGTTCGCGGCCCGCACCACCTCGCGGAGTTCGTCCATCTCCATCTGCTGGCCGGTACCGGTGGCGCGGTCGGTCAGTACGCCGCCCGTCGAGGTGATCTTGATCAGGTCCGCGCCGTATTTGATGGCGTCGCGGGTGGCGCGGCGGCAATCGTAGGGGCCGTCGCAGATCGAGGCATCCGTATAGAACTCCATCAGTTCCGGCTTCATGCCGCTCACGTCGGCGTGGCCGCCGGTGATGCCGACGCCGCCGGCGGCGATGATGCGCGGCCCGTCGATCCAGCCGTTCTCTATGCCGTCGCGCAGTGCGTACATCTCCTGCTCGGAGCTGCCGACGTCGCGCAGCGTCGTGAAGCCCGCCTCCAGTGTGCGCATGGCGTACATGACGCTGCGCATCTGCATCTGCTGGGGCGAGAGCCGCAGCGTCTCGCTGTCGTTCTCCGGCCCGAGCTCGCCCTGCAGGTGCACGTGCATGTCCATCAGGCCGGGCAGTACGAAGTAATCCTTCAGGTCCACCACCTCGACTTCTCCGTCGAAGTCGGCGGGGTCCGCGTAGCCGTCCCTCACCTCGCTGATGCGATCGTCGACGATCACGAGGGTGCGCTCGCGCTCCGGAGCCTGGCCGGGCAGCGCCAGCAGCGTGCCGGCGTGGATGAGTTTGGTGGCGGCGGCGGAGGCGGCGGGTACGCCGGCCGCGGCGGTTGCGGCGACGAGTGGCAGAAGGACGGACAGAAGGCGACGACGAGCCATGAAATCTCCCGTTGTTCGGTGCATTTGGAAGGGCGGCAGTATAACGCGCCGACAGGGCGGCTAGTCAGTATCCCCTATTGACCCTCATCGCCTCCCCGGCCTTACAGTGGAGACGAGGGGGCAGGAACCAACCCCAAGGAGGGAAAGATGAGGATTCACCGGTACCTGACACTGAGCGCGCTGCTGCCGGCAGCGGCAGTCCTGGCCGCGGGCGCCGCCGTGACACCGGCCTATGCCCAGGGCGACGAAGCCGACGTGATCGAGGAGATCGTCGTGGTGCGGGCGCCTATCGAGCGTCGCACCGTCGAGCCCGCCGGCCCCGGCCAGCCCAAGACCGAAGTCATAGAGCTGAGCCGGCAGGTGAGCTTCGCGGATCTCGATCTCGCCCGGCACAAGGACGTCGAGCAGCTGCGCGGCCGCATCCGTGAGACCGCGGAACGCGCCTGCGAGCGGCTGAACCAGATGTTCCCCGTCACGCGCGAGGGCATGCAGGGCACCGCCCGCTGCGTGAAGCGGGCCGTCGCGGACGCAGAGAAACAGCTGGAGACTGCGATCCAGGCCGCCGAATAGGCGCTTATGCGACAGGCGCAGGGTCGGTCAGCGACCGGCGCACACCGGGCAATCGGGGCGTTTCTTCAGCCGGATGCGCCGCCATTCCTCGGTGATGGCGTCGTAGAGCGCCAGCTCGCCGGCATGCACGGGCAGGCCGGCGACCAGCTTCATGACGGCGCCGGCCATGGCCACGCCGATGAAGCCGGGCACGGGCGAGAATACGCCGTTGCCCTGGCAGTCCTCCAGTGACTCGTCCGCCTCTTCGTAGATGCAGCGGTAGCAGGGCTGGTTGTCGTAGTCCGTGAAGACGGCCAGCTGGCCCTCGTAGCGGATGGCCGCTCCGCTCACCAGCGGCGTCCGCGCGGCCACGCAGGCCGCGTTGACGGCGAAGCGGGTGGCGAAATTGTCGCTGGCGTCCACCACCACGTCGGCCTCGCGGACGGCAGCCGCAAGGGCCTCGCCCTCCAGCCGCCGGTCGATCATCTCGTGACGCACCGCTGCGTTGACGATATGCAGCCGGGCGGCGGCGATCTCCACCTTCGGCTTGCCGATGTCGTCGGCGGAGTAGAGGAACTGACGGGCGAGGTTGCTCTCGTCGACGGTGTCGAAGTCGTTCAGCACCAGCTGGCCCACGCCCGCGGAGGTGAGATAGGCCGCGGCGGGGCAGCCGAGGCCGCCGATGCCGATTATCAGCACGCGAGTGGTGGCGAGCCGACGCTGCCCTTCGGCGCCGAACCCGGTCAGCGGCAGATGCCGAGCGTAACGCGGCGGAGTATTCAAGGCCGGCGTCGTCGCTCAGTCTTCCACGCGCGCCGAGACGATCTTCACCGGCTCCAGCGGCACGTCGCTGTGCCCGCCCCGGTTGCCCGTCTCGACGGCGGCGATTTTATCGACCACGTCCATGCCGTCTGCCACCTTCGCGAAGACGGCATAGCCGAAGTCGCGTGAGCCGTGGTCCAGGAATGCGTTGTCCTTGAGATTGATGAAGAACTGGGACGTGGCGCTGTCCTTGTCCTGGGTACGGGCCATCGACAGCGTCCCGCGCAGGTTCTTCACGCCGTTGTCCGCCTCGTTCGCGATCGGGTCGCGGGTGGGCTTGCGGCTCATGTCCTCGGTGTGGCCGCCGCCCTGGATGA
>CAYQZN010000038.1:0-16447 GCA_964421805.1 uncultured Woeseiaceae bacterium | reverse complement strand
CCATCAGGATCAGGAAGCCCAGCATGGAGATCATGTCGAAGGGCTGGCGGATGGGATTCAGACCCACCAGCGGCAGAGCGGCGCCCACCAGGTTCAGCAGCACCAGTCCGACGATGCCGCCGGCGATGCCGAGGGGGATGGTGGTCATGATCAGCAGCGGGTAGCCCCAGTGGCGGAAGATCGCCACCAGCAGCAGGAAGACGATGACCAGGGCGACCGGGTAGTTCTCCGCCAGCGCGGCCTGCGTGGCGGCCAGCTGGTCGCTGGCGCCGGAGATGTCCACGTTTACGCCGGCGGGCAGCGCGCCGGTCTCGCGCAGCTGGCCGATGACCTCCGAACGCATCATCTCGACGCCGGTCTCGAGCGCGATGCTCTCCGGCGGGATGACGTTCAGCGTCACCGTCCGCTGGCCGTTCACGCGCCTGACGGTGCTGGTGTCCACGGTTTCCTCGATGCTGACCAGCGCCGACAGCGGCAGCACCGTGCCGCGGGGCGTCCACACCGGCAGGTCGCCGATCTCGTCGAGCCGGGCCCCGGTGCCGCGTCGGCCGAACAGGTAGATGTCGATCTTGTCGTCGTTCTGGAAGAACTCGTCCACGAAGGCGCCGTCGGTGAGCGCCGCCACCGTCAGGCCCACGTCCGCGGCGCTCATGCCCAGTTCCGAGGCGCGGTCCCAGTCGGGTCGCACCTCCACCAGCGGCTGCGAGAGTGAGAGGGAGGAGGGGTTGGACTGGATGCGCGGGTTGCCGAACACGGCCTCTGAGCGGCGGTAGGCTGCCAGTGCCGCCTCATAGATCACCGCGAGGCTCGGCCCGGAGATGTCCAGGTTGATGGAGCGGGTGCCGCCGTCGTTGCTGGTGATGATGGAGCCCCGGGAGGCGAATGCCCGCATGCCCGGATAGGTCTCGTACTTGGCGGTGAGCACGTCCATCAGCGCGTCGACGTGATCCGGGTCGACCGGCTCGGTGATGATGCGCATGCCGTCCGCCTCGATGCTGAGGTTGAGATATTGCAGCGCGGGCACCGGTGCCTCGCCGGCGTCGAAGCGGTCCGGGTCGTCGCCGACGAAGTCGAGGAAGTAGTCCTGTATCTCCAGGCCGATGTCCGCCATGGTCTCCAGGTTATAGCCCGGCGGCGCGCTCATGCGGGCGAAGATCTTCGGTTCCTCGCCCTCGGGCAGGTATTCCGCGGGCGGGGTCAGGATGAAGATGACGGCGAGGCTGGCGGCGACGGTGGCGCCGATGGTGCCGAGCCGCCGGCTCCGGGTCGCGATCAGGCTCTCCACTCCTGCCAGCAGCCTGTCCCGCAGCCGCTCGCTGCCGGCGTGGCGCTCGCTGCCGCCGAACTCAAGTCGCGCGCTGGCCGTGGGGATCAGCGTGATGGCCACCAGCATAGAGGCGAGGATGGAGGCGGCGATGGCGATGGCGATGTCGGAGTAGAGCTGGCCCGCTTCCTCCTCGATGAAAACGATGGGCGTGAACACCAGGATGGTGGTCAGCGTCGAGGCGAGCACCGCCGGCCAGACGCTTCGCACCCCCGCGACGGCGGCCTTGAAGCGGTCCAGGCCGCGCCGGCGCTCCAGTTCGATGCTCTCGATGACCACGATGCTGTTGTCCAGCGTCATGCCGATGGCAAAGGCGACGCCGGCCAGCGAGATCACGTTGATGGTGCGCCCGGTCACCAGCAGGCCGATGAACGCGGCGATGGTGCAGAGCGGGATGCCGATGACGCCCACGAGGGTGGCGCGGCCGGAGCGCAGGAACAGATACATCACCAGCGTCGCAAAGAGCGCGCCCAAGGCCAGATTGAACCAGACGTTGGCCACCGAGGCCTCCACGTAGCCGGCGTCCTCTGCGGTGAGTTCAAGCTCCATGCCGGCCGGATTCAGAAGGTCGGCGTTGATGTCCTCCGCCGCATCCAGCATGGCGTACTTGATGTCGATGACGTTGGAGCCGGTCTCCCGGCGCACGAACAGGCTGATCACCGGGTCGCCGTCCACGAACGACAGATCGCGGATCTCGAAGTGGTCGAGTTCCACCCGGGCCACGTCTTCCAGCCGGATGATCGTGTCGCCGCGCCGCTCGATGATCAGCTGCTCCAGGTCGGCGACGTCGCCGAAGCGCCCGACGGTGCGCAGCAGGTAGCGGCGCTTGCCGCTCTCCACTTCGCCGGCGGAGATATCCTGATTGCGGGTGCGCACCGCGTCGCGGACGTTGCTGATGGTGAGCCCCCGGTCCGCCAGCCGCGAGGGGTCCAGCAGGATGCGGATCTGGCGCTCCGCGCCGCCGCCGACGCCCACCTGGGCCACGCCCGGCACGCTGGACATGCGCGGGCGCACGTTGTCCTCGATGAAGTCCCGCATCATGTCCATGTCGAGCGAGCGGGGATTACCCGGCAGCGGGGAGACGCGGAAGAACATGAAGGCGTTGGAGGAGAAGCTGGTGGCGTCCACCCGCGGCTCGTCCACGTTCAGGGGGTAGGAGGGCACCTGGTTCAGTGCATTGTTGACCCGGATCAGGGTCTGGGTGATGTCCACGCCGAACGGGAAGTCGAGCTCGATGCGGGCCTGGCCGCTGGAGGCGGTGGCTTCGAGCCGCTGCAGGTTCGGGATATTGCGGAGGTATTCCTCCTGCTCGATCAGGATTTCCTTCTCGATATCCTGCGGGGTCGCGCCCGGCCACGAGGTGCGCACCGAGATGGTCCGCACCTCCAGGTCGGGGATCATCTGCACGGGGATGCGCAGCGCGGCAACGAGCCCGATGACCGCGATGATGAGCGCGGCTACGGTGGTCAGTATGCCGTTGCGGACGATGGCCTCGAACACGGCCCTAGTTCCCGGTCACGGTGACGGTCTGTCCGCTCTGCAGCGCCTCGTTGCCTCGGGTGACCACGCGGGTGCCCGCTTCGATGCCGCTCACGATCTCGACCAGGCCGTCGAACTCCAGGCCGGTCTCGACGCGCTGCTCGGTCACCGTCGCCGCCTCGCCCGCGGTCTGCAGTGCCCACACGGTGATGCGGCCGTCGGGATAGCGAATGAGTGCGTCGCGGGGTACCACCACGGCTTCGCGGCCGGTGTCCAGATGCAGGGCGCCGCGGGCGGACATGCCCGGCGTCACCGGCAGGCCGTGGCCTTCGGCGGCCACGGCGCGCAGCAGGAAGGTGCGGGCGGCGGGATCGTTCACCGGCACGATGGCGATGATGTCGCCCGGGATGGACTCTTCCGGCGCCGCATCGGGACTGATGTCGATGAGGGTGTCCGCGGAGACGTCGGGGTAGTAGTTCTGCGGCACACGAAAGTCGTAGCGCAGGCCGTCGACGGCCACCAGTTCCAGCAGGCCGTCGCCCGGGTTGACCCACTCGCCGACCTCCGCCAGCCGGCGGGCGACGGCGCCCCCGAACGGCGCCCGGATCTCGTGCCGCCGCACGACTGCCTGCTGCTGGCGGAACGCCGCGCTGGCCGCCTGCAGTGCTGCCTCGTCGGCGGCCACCTCCGCCCGGCGGGACTCGATCTCGGTCTCCGGAATGCCCCGCTCGCTGCCGAGCCGCTCCGCCTCGGCCAGCCGTCGCCGGGCATCGGCCAGCCCGGCCTCTGCCTCCGCGAGGGTCGCCCGGGCACGTTCGAGGGCGAGTTCCTCGAGTTCGGCGTCCAGGCTGACCAGGATGTCTCCTGCCGCGACGGTATCGCCGGCGTCGACCGCGAAGTCGTCGATGAGGCCGCCGACGGAGGGCGAGAGCAGCGCGGAGCGGGGGGAGGTCACCGTGCCGCTGACCGGCAGGATGCGCACCACCGGCTGGATGCGCGCCCCGCTCACGGTGACGGGAGGCCCTTCGGCGGCCGCCGCTGGCGTCCAGAACGGCAGTGCGCCGCACACGAATAGTGCGGCAGCCGCAATTGTGGCCGCAGTTCTGGCCGTAATCGTGGCCGTAATCGTGGACGTAATCGTCGGGCGCTGCGCCGCGCGGGGCTCGAAGGAGTGGGTCATCAGCGTCTCCCGCCGTCAGGAACGACGGTTGACGGCGAATTCGGCGACTGCGATCAGCGCTTCCTTGTAATCCGACGGCGGCAGATCGGTGAGCGCCGCGATGGCGTCGTCGGCCGCTCGCTGTGCGCGCTCGGCCGTGTATTCCAGGGCGCCGGTGGACTCGATTGCGGCCTGCACCGGGGCCAGGTTGTCCAGCCCGCCGTTCTCGATGGCCGCGCGGATCAGGCTGCGCTGCTCGGGCGTGCCCTTGCTCATGGCGTGGATGAGCGGCAGCGTCGGCTTGCCTTCTGCCAGGTCGTCGCCGAGATCCTTGCCCAGTTCGTCGGGCGATGCCTTGTAGTCCAGCGCGTCGTCCACGAGCTGGAAGGCGGCACCGAGATTGCGACCGTATTCGGCCATGCGTTCGCGGACCTCCGTCGGCTGGCCGGCCAGCACGGCGGCGATGGCTGCGCCGGCCTCGAACAGCTTGGCCGTCTTGCGGTAGATCACTTCGAGATAACGCGCCTCCGTCGTGTCCGGGTCGTGCACGTTCATCAACTGCATGACCTCGCCGGCGGCGATGGTGTTGGTGGCGTCGGCAAGGATGTCCATGACCTGCATGTCGCCGATGCGCACCATCATCTGGAAGGAGCGGGAGTAGAGGAAGTCGCCGACCAGCACGCTCGCCTGGTTGCCGAATACGTGATTGGCGGTATGTCGTCCGCGCCGACGGTCCGAGGCATCGACGACGTCGTCGTGCAGCAGCGTGGCCGTGTGAATGAATTCGATGATGGCGGCGGCCCGGATGTGCTCGTCACCATCGTAGGCGAGCGCCCGGGCGCCGAGCAGCACCAGCAGGGGACGCAGGCGCTTGCCGCCGCTGCCGATGATGTACTCCGCTACCTGGGAGACGAGCAGCACGTCGCTATGCAGCGACTGGCGGATGAGCGCGTCCACGCGGTCCATGTCGGAGCGCGTCAGGCGTCGCAGCGCATCCAGCGTCGCGATTCGGCGGGTGTCTTCTGCAGCGTACATATCGGCGAACGATAATGCCTGAAACGGCGCCGCTTGGCGAGCCGGCGGCCTTTGTCACAGGCTGTCCAAGCCCCTGAATCCGGGGGTTATTCGCGAGCCGCCCCCGTTGACCGGCCGGGACGCAGGCCGTACAATGCCCGGTCTTTTGGGGACCCGCCGGCCGCATCGGCCCCTGGCAGGTCCGTTCTCTCCGTTCGCAACGGGTAATAATAGTCAGGTGAAGGGGCGGCCAGGGTTGGCCGGAGCCCGCTTCCGGAGTTCGAGATGTACGCGGTTTTTCGTAGTGGCGGCAAGCAGTATCGGGCCAGCACGGGCGACAAGCTCCGGCTGGAGCGTCTCCCTGCCGAGGAAGGGGCTTCCATCGAGTTCGACGAGGTATTGCTGATAGGCGCCGGCGGCGAGCTCAGTGTCGGCAAGCCTCTTATCGATGGCGGTAAGGTCGAGGCGAAGGTGCTGGCGCAGGGCAAGGGCCGCAAGATCGACGTGGTGAAGTTCAAGCGGCGCCAGAACTACAAGCGCCTGGGCGGCCATCGTCAGGCCTTTACCGAGGTGGAGATCACGGGCATCAGCGGTGCCGGGATGACGGCGGCACCGGCGGAGAAGGCGGAGGCCCCGCCGAAGAAGACGGCAGCCAAGAAGACGGCAACCAAGAAGACCGCAACCAAGAAGACCGCAGCCAAGACGACGGCTGCGAAGAAAAAGACCGCGAAGAAGACGGCGGCAAAGAAGGCCGCCGCCGGGAAGGAAGCGACCGGCAGCGACGAGTAACGAGTAATGACGTGCGCCGCCGCGCGGCGCCACCGGACGAGCAGGTAGACGACAATGGCACACAAGAAAGCAGGCGGCAGCAGTAAGAACGGCCGCGATTCAGAATCCAAACGGCTGGGCGTGAAGCTCTTCGGCGGCCAGTCCGTGGTGGCGGGCAACATTCTGGTGCGCCAGCGGGGCACGCGCTTCCATGCCGGCACCAATGTGGGCATCGGCCGCGACCACACGCTGTTCGCCAAGTCGGACGGCAAGGTCCTGTTCGAGAAGAAGGGACCGCAGGGCCGCAAGTACGTGAGCGTCGTCGACGCCTGATCGCCGGGGCCGGAGCCGTGGCCCCGCGGCCAATGACGGTACTCCGTCCCGCTGAGAAAACCCCGCCGCGGCGGGGTTTTTTTGTCTCCGGCTGAAGTTTCGATGAAATTCGTCGACGAAGCGACCATCCGAGTGCAGGCCGGCAACGGCGGCCACGGCTGCCTGAGTTTCCGCCGCGAAAAGTATATCCCGCGGGGCGGCCCGGACGGCGGCGACGGCGGGCACGGCGGCAGCGTCTGGCTGCAGGCCGACCAGGGCATCAATACGCTTGCCGACTTCCGCGTGCAGCGCAAATTCCGTGCGGAGAGCGGCGAGGGCGGCGCAGGCCGGAACAAGACCGGCCGCTCCGGTGATGACCTCACCGTAAGCGTGCCGGTGGGCACCATCGTCGCCGACGTGGACACGGGCGAGGTGCTGGGCGATCTCGCCGACGACGGGGCGCGGCTGAAGGTGGCTGACGGCGGCCGCGGCGGCCTCGGCAACACCCGCTTCAAGAGTTCCACCAATCGTGCGCCGCGCAGGACCACCAACGGCACGCCGGGGGAGGCGCGGCATCTGAAGCTGGAGCTGAAGCTGCTGGCCGACGTCGGGCTGCTCGGCCTGCCCAATGCGGGCAAGTCGACGCTGATCCGGGCCATGAGTGCGGCCAGGCCGAAGGTCGCCGACTATCCGTTCACGACACTGCATCCCAATCTCGGCGTCGTGCGGGTGGGTCCGGCGCAGAGCTTCGTGATGGCGGATATCCCGGGACTGATCGAGGGTGCGGCCGAAGGCGCCGGCCTCGGCATCCGCTTCCTGAAGCATCTGGAGCGGACCCGGCTGCTGCTGCACGTCGTCGACGTCGCACCCGTCGACGGTCACGATGTGGCGGCGGCATTCACCGCTATCGAGGGCGAGGTGCAGAAGTTCGGGGCCGGACTCGCGGCGCGTCCGCGCTGGCTGGTGCTGAACAAGATCGACCTGCTCGAGGACGCCGCGCTGGAGGAGTTGCGTGCCAGTCTGCTCGCGGAGATCGGCTGGACCGGCCCGGTGTACGCGGTCAGTGCCGCGACGGGGGCAGGTACCGAGGCGCTCGCCCGTGCCGTGATGGGGCATCTGGAGCGCGAGCGCCAGGCATGAAACAGGCATAAAAAAACCGGCCGTCGGCCGGTTTTTTCTGCGGCTGCGTTCCGGCGTCAGCCGAGGGTGCTGATCCGCTTGTTCAGGCGGCTCTTGTGACGCGCCGCCTTGTTGCGGTGGATGATGCCCTTGTTGGTCATCGAGTCGATCACCGGCACCGCCTCGCGATAGCTGGCCTGGGCGGCTTCCTTGTCACCGGACTCGATCGCCTTGATCACTTTCTTGATGCGCGTGCGCAGGCGGGACCGGAGCGCCATGTTGTGCTTGCGGCGCTCTTCGCCCTGCCGGGCCCGTTTCTCTGCTGATTTGATGTTAGCCACTCGAATTCTCTCTGCGGAGTGTGCGGGAAAGCCGGGTATTCTGGCACGCGGGACGCTATTGTCAAGTCTGACAGCGGCTTAGGGCAGCGGTGACGGCGGCGGCGACGGCGGTGGCGAGGACGGCGATGACGGCGCCGCGGCAACCGGCGCGGCTTCGGGCTACACTTCGGCGTTTTCCGCCATTAGCGGCCAATGCCCGGCAGACGGAGGAATCTTGGGCCAGCAGCGTAATTCGGAGTCAGCCGGCGGCGGCGGAGCCGGGCAGGGCGGCACGGGGAAGCTGCTCCGTTCCACATCCACCGTCAGCGCGATGACCCTGCTGTCGCGCATCCTCGGCCTGGTGCGCGACATCGTCTTCGCCCGCTTCTTCGGCGCCGGCGTGACGATGGACGCCTTCTTCGTCGCCAACAAGATCCCCAACATGCTCCGCCGCTTCTTCGCCGAGGGGGCCTTCTCGCAGGCGTTCGTACCGGTGATCTCGGAGTACCGCTCCACCCGCAGCCACGAGGAGGTGCAGGCGCTGGTGGACCGGGTCGCGGGCACGTTGGGCGCACTTCTGTTCGCCATTACCGCCATCGGCGTGGTGGCTTCGCCCGTGCTCGTGCTGATCTTCGCGCCCGGCTTCATCGGCGACGACGGGCGCTTCGATCTCACTGCGGCCATGCTGCGGCTGACCTTCCCCTATCTGCTGTTCATCTCGCTGACGGCGCTGGCCGGCGGCATCCTGAATACGTTCGGGCGATTCGGCGTACCGGCCTTCACGCCGGTGTTGCTGAACGTCGTGCTGATCGGCTTCGCGGTATTCGTCGCGCCCCGGGTGGCGGAGCCGGGCATGGCGCTCGCCGCCGGAGTGTTCGTGGCGGGCCTGGTGCAGCTCGTCTTCCAGCTGCCGTTCCTCGCCCGCATACGGGCGCTGCCGAGGCCCCGCTGGGGCAGGCGCGACGAGGGGGTGCTGCGGGTCGGTCGTCTCATGCTGCCGGCGCTGTTCGGCTCGTCGGTGGCCCAGATCAACATCCTCATCGATAACCAGATCGCCTCTTTCCTGGGCGCGGGCCGGATCAGCTGGCTTTACTACTCGGACCGGCTGATGGAGTTCCCGCTGGGCGTGTTCGGCATCGCGCTGGCTACGGTGATCCTGCCCGGTCTGTCGGCGCACCATGCGCGCAGCGAGACCGGCGCCTTCTCCGCGACGGTGGACTGGGCGCTCAGGCTGGTGCTGCTCATCGGACTGCCCGCCGCACTGGCGCTGGCGGTACTGGCGGGGCCGCTGATCGTCACCATTTTCTTCGGCGGCGAATTCACCGCATTCGACGTCCGCATGGCCCGCCTGAGTCTGATCGCCTTCTCGTTCGGACTGCTGGGATTCATCCTCGTGAAAGTGCTGGCGCCCGCCTACTTCTCTCGCCAGGATACGAAGACGCCGGTGCGTATCGCGGTGGTGGCGCTGTTGTGCAACCTGGTGCTGAACCTGATCTTCGTGGTCACCCTCGTGCGGGTCGGCGCCGAGGGCACTCACGCCGGCCTGGCGCTGGCCACCTCGATCGCCGCCTTCGTCAATGCGGGGCTGCTCTACCGCGGACTCCGGACGCGGGGCATCGTAACCCACGGCCCCGGCTGGCCGGTGCTGCTGGCGCGCATCGCCGCTGCCTGTGCCGTGATGACGGCGGTGCTCGTCTTGCTCGACCGGCCAGCCGACTGGTGGCTGGCAGCCGGCATCGGCGCCCGCGTGGGCTGGCTCGGACTGCTCGTCGGCAGCGGCCTCGGCGCCTACGCGCTCGCGCTGGTGGCGACGGGACTGAGGCCGCGCCACCTGCGCCTCGGCGCCACCGGCGAGGGTCGCGCCTGAGCGTCGCCGCGCGCCGCCGCGATCCGCGCGCCATCGTGCTACCCTTTCGCCTGCACCGGCGCGGTGACGGCCGCAGGGCCCGGATCAGAGGTTTCCATGAAGCTCAGCAGGACGAGAGATTCTTTGCCGCGTCTCGCGGGCCCCGCAGGCAGCGTGCTGACCATCGGCGCCTACGACGGGCTGCACCTCGGCCACCGGCGCATACTCGACCGCGTCCTCACGGAGGCGCGGGCCCTGGGCGCCGACCCGGTCGTGATGAGCTTCGAGCCCACGCCCAAGGAATTCTTCTCCGGGGAGCGGCCGCCGGCACGGCTCATGCGCTTCCGCGAGAAGTTCCGGGCATTGCGTGACTACGGCATCCGGGGTTTCTTCTGTCCCCGCTTCGACCGCCGGATGGCCGACATCGGTGTGAAGGAATTCGTGGACGCTCTGCTCGTCGAGGGCCTGCGTGTGCGCCACCTGGTGGTCGGCGACGACTTCCGCTTCGCCAGGCGCCGCAGCGGCGGCGTCGAGGACCTCGTTCGCGCCGGCGAGCGAGCAGGCTTCAACGTGGAGCAGGTGCCCAGCGTGGTGGTGGACGGCATCCGCGTGAGCAGCAGCGCGGTGCGCGAGGCGCTGGCTGCCGGCGATATGGAGCAGACCCGTCGTTTTCTCGGCCGTTACTACCGGATGTGCGGCCGGGTCATCCGCGGCCAGCGCCTGGGCCGTTCGCTGGGGTATCCCACCGCCAACGTGAATCTCTGCCGCCGGCAGAGTCCGGTTATGGGCATCTTCGCCGTGCGCGTGGCCGGCCTGGGCGCCGCGCCGCTGGACGGCGTGGCCAGCGTGGGGACACGGCCGACGGTGGACGGGACGAAGCCGCTGCTCGAGGTCCATCTTTTCGATTTCGACGACGAGATCTACGGCCACTACATCAGCGTCGAGTTCATCGCCAAGCTTCGCGACGAGGCCCGGTTCCCGGACCTGGACGCCCTGACCGAGCAGATGCACGTGGACGCGGCCCAGGCACGGGAGATACTGGCAGCATGACGGAGGAAGCCGGAGTGAGCGAATCGCCGAGCGACGAAGCGGATGAGGGTGCCGGCACGGCCGGTGGCGGCACGGCGGTTTACTGGCTGTGGCTATCGCTGGCCGTCCTGGCGGCCGATCAGGCGACGAAGTGGGTCGTCACCCGGCAGTTCGAGCTCTTCGAATCGGTGGCGGTGAATCCGTATCTCGACCTGACGCTGCTGCACAACACCGGCGCCGCATTCAGCTTCCTGGCCGATGCCGGCGGCTGGCAGCGCTGGCTGTTCATCGGCCTGGGAATCGTCGTCAGCATCGTGATCCTGTTCTGGCTGCGGCAGCTGCCGGCACGGGGCCAGTCGTGGCTCGCGATCGGCCTGTCACTCGTGATGGGCGGCGCGCTCGGCAACGTGATCGACCGCGTGCACTATGGCTACGTGATCGATTTCATCCACGTTCATTACGAGGATGCCTACTTCCCGGCGTTCAATCTCGCCGACTCCGCCATCACGGTGGGTGCGGTGTGCCTGATCATCGACGCGCTGTTCTTCTCCGGCCGTGACGATGCCGGGGAGAAGGGGGGCGGAGAAGAGGCCTGACGGGCTGCCCGGCACGTAACCGGGCAGCCGGTCAGGCATGCTCAACTGTGCTACCTACCGGGCCCAGCATTCGTCGGGCGCCATGGGGCCCGAGGTGGTTGTGCCGCGGGCGTCCAGCTCGAACCAGCTGCACTTGCCGGCCTCCGCGTCGGCGTTCTGGTAGTCGGCGCGGACCGTGAAGTCCGCTGCATTGCCCGCGGTAATCGAAATCACGTACTTGCCCGTATCGGTCGACACCGCGTTGCTGGCGTAGCCGAAGGCCGTCATCGTGTTGGCGTAGGTGGAGTTCTGCAGGTAGAACTTCTCCTGGTCCGCCGCTATGCGAAGCAGCATCGACCGCGCCTCGGTACGCTGAGCGCGTGAGGAGTACTCGCGGTAGTTGGGGTAGGCCAGTACCGCGAGCGTGCCGATGATGACGACGACGATCATCAGCTCCAGCAGCGTGATGCCTTGCATGGTCTTGCGCATGATTCCTCTCTCGTGCGGGACGGGCAGGACAGGCGCCGATTACTCGACGCCGTCCTCCGTCCAGAAGGTCCTCACGGGCACGTTCTCGAAGCCGGGATCAAAACACTCGACACCGACACACCCTACGGGGTTCGGAGAGCACTGCTTTCCTACGCAAGTGGAAGGATCATCCGGACTCGGGAACAGGAATACTGTCTCCGGTGCTATACCTTCCTGCTTAAGCTCTTCGGAACGCGGATCCGGGTCCGATACGACCGCGGGGTCGGGCGGAGGAGGGTCACCGTTCACAACACTGATCTGATAAAGCCGGTTGGTGCCGCCGCCCGGGTCGCAGGCTGCGATATTCGCTATCTTCGGCTGGAAACTGACTACGAACACTTGATCGTTGAATGTCCGCGACTCCGACAGAATCTTTTCACCGTTGCGTAATCGAAGCATCCAGCCATCGTCGCTCGGACCGATAACCGTGCCTGCTGGCTGGCCCGTCACATCTACTAGCGATGCTTCTGTTACGATCTGACCGGCGCCCAGTCCATCGTAGTAATTCTGATCAAATTGCTTGAAGACATATGGGTCGCGAATGGAGTAGAAGCGCTCTTCTGTATCTGTGTCCAGAGGATGAGATCGATATCCGGATCCGATGCTGATGGACAGATATCGCTTGTCCTGCCCGGTGTCGCGGAATATCGCGATGTCAGGAGCGACGAAGAATCGCCGTTCGTTGGCAAGGCCCGTGAGACCGCTTTCCGCTCCGAAAGTGGCGATGACGCCGCCTGCGACAACATCGCTGGCGGGTTGTCCATCGAAAATATCGAAGCGCCAGAGCTGGCCGCCCATATCGCCGACATACATGCGATCTGCGCGGCCGTTACCGTCCAGGTCAGCGACGGTGATATCGGATGGTATGGCACGCGTCATCTTCGGCAGCACGAGATCATGACCCGAGTCCTTACCGGCTGACCACAGCAGGTCTCCATCGTCGACGTCCAGCATGAAGATCGCGTTGCCAAATGCGTCCTCCGAGTTGGAGAAGGCGCCAGTCGTGTCATGCGCGACATCATAGCCGCCCGCTATGAAGAGCACGGTCTTGTGCGCTGCCTGGTTTGCGCCGCTTACCTCGAGTTTGGCCGGTACGGGTGCGGACCAGCTCTGACCGATCGACGGGTGCGAGAATTTCCAGGCTAGTTTGGGCTTATCCGGATCCGTAATGTCGATGGCGTAATAGTCTCCACCGCCGCGACGCATCCCGAATATCAGGTATACATTATCCGTCCCCGTATCGATCAAGCCATTGTTGTTCTGATCGATGATGACCGCCTGCATATTGCCGTCTACCCCATAGTGCTTGGTCGAGGACTTGGGGTTTTCAAAGAGCAATGAGAGATCCTGCAGTTTGTCTTTCGGGATGAACGCCCAGAGCTCCTCGCCTGTGTCGGTATCGATGGCATGCACATAGCCGTCGTTGGTGCCTACGAAGACGACGCTTCTGGCGGTAGCCTGGCTCGTACCATAGACGACAACTGCCGGACGGGAATGCAGAGGATCGCCCATGACATTTCGCTGCACAGTGGTGGGGTCGCTATCTTCGTCTTTGACGTCTTCTCCGAGCGCCCATGCGATGAGGTCATTCTTCGAAGGCTCGCCCGAAGCGCCGGTGAGGCCCAGGTCCGAGAGGGAGAAATTTGCAGCATTCGAGAGCGAGACACGGTTTGCGGGGTCGGTCAGGTTCACGGCAGCCGTTCCCGTCAAGTTCGTGTAGACGTTTCTTGAGCCCGGATCTGGCAATTCGTTCGCAGCACCACCGAGCTCCACGACACGGCCGTCAGCGACGGCGGACCAGAAGCTCTTGGCCGTATAGGTCTGACCGGCAGCAGGGTCTGCTTGTTTGAAGAAGCCCGTTGCGGGGTCTACTGCCTCTTGCCCATTCGCATCGACGATCCGGCCGTTCTTCAGTTTGTATTTCTTGAGATTGCCAGGCCAATGCAGCTGCTTATCGGCGCGGAAGACTGTTACATACAGTTCGTTCAGGTTTTGCGCCCGATTGAACGCATTGACCGGAACGGCTGGCGCCGTGTAAGTGACTTCCTGCTTACTGATCGTGTTAATGATCTGCGTAAGCGCATCGCTCAGGCCCTGCACGTTGTTTGCCGTATAGTACTGTCCACCGCCCGCGTTCGCCGTATCTTCCAGCAGACTGAAGTTCGTGCGGAATCCGATCGTATATGTATTCACGTGCGGAGCCCCGATATCACTTCCATTGATATCCGCGTTGGCAAGATACTCCGCAATGTCATCCAGGCACGCGCCATCGCCCGATCCAGTGCACCCGTTCCGTCCCGTGACGACGGAGTAGTCCGGGAGATCTGCAGTGAGGTTGTAGTACTGTGGGTCGACATCGCGAGTCGGGAAACCGTCGGTCAGCAGTACGATGAAGTTTCTCGAGCAGGAGTAGCTCACCGGATTGACATAGGTATCCGGACTGGTCGAGGTATCGATTGCATTCGGATCCGGACTCGCCCACCAGTCGCCGTAGATCGGCTCCATGCCGAGATAGTATCTAGCCGCTTCCCACAGCGTTTCCGACAATGGGGTGAATCCGCTGGCCGGGATGTTGTCTATCGCAGTAAATAGGTCGGCCCGACTGTTCTCTATCTTGTCGATCGCTTTGATGACCTTCCCGCCATCGTCGTAGTTGAAGCGCATCAGGCCGACGTTGACGTCGTTGACCGTGGAGAGTACGTCCTTGCTCACGTCCTTGACGATATCAAGTCGCCGCTTGTAAACGGTAGGCGGATTGGCGGCCCAATTCAGGTAGTTACCATCAACCACCTTGTAGTTCGTGTCCGCGAGTCCTGCGCCCCACACCAGGGAACTGCTGGAATTGGAGGTCCAAGGGTTGAGGTTCAGCCCTTGCTGGGCATAAACGTCCGAACTGCTGGAAGTCTCTCCGTGTACGCCGGAGTCGCGCGAGCATTCAACTGCTCCGGAGTCGTCGCTCGGATCCAGTCGGGCCCACTGGTCGCTACCGCCGCCCGACGGGTATTCGCGGTACTGGGTCAGTTTATCGATATACGCCCCGCTAGTCTGAAGGTCCGAATTCGCCGTATCGCAGTAAAAAGACGACTTTTTCAAACCCGCCAGGCCAGTCGAGCAATCCGGAGTGGCGCTGAGGTTCGTCGTCCAATAGAGACTATTGGAGTCGCAGATTCCACTGTACGTCTTGGCCGGGTCGTAGTCTTCCTGAACCTGCTCGTAGCTGCCCATGCTTCCCGAGGAATCGATGATGAACAGTATGTTCGGCCGATCACCTGGCAGTGTGTTGGGATTCAGAACCAGCAGCTCCGTGTCGTCTGCGATCACCGGCATCCCTGCTGAAAGCGTCAGCGCCAGGACGGCGCCGAGGCCGAATGTCTTCCGTGTCGTATGAGTCATGGTTCTATCCTCGTGCGCGCAGCGCTGGCATATCGGCAGCATCGCTGCCGGGGCTCACACTGATCATGCGTACCCGGTCGTTCGTCAGCCGATAGATGACGGTCGCTGCGACCCGATTGTCGTCTTTGAGGTTCAGGACCGCTTCGCGGAATTCTTTTAATGGAAGCGCCTGGCCGCTGAATACATATCGACTGTCCGCGTCCACCCTGAGGGTGACCAGATCGCAGGTGTCACATTCGCGCAGTATGACGCTGCCGAACTCGTTTGCGGGCAGCGTCAAATCGGCAAGCTCGACCTCGTAGGCGCCCTCGACAGCTGGAGGTGCTGCCTGCACGTTCGCGCCGAGTCCGACGATCATCAGCAATGCTGCGGGTAGGAAAATCTTCATTTCGCTGTCTCCCTATTGGCTGTCCGGACTCGTGACGTCACGGGCATACGTCGGTGATTCCTTTCGGTCCGACGATATAAAAATTCTGCGTATGCTCTGCGGTCGCCCCGCGAGTGGATTCGGCTGTTGCCACCGTCTGAAAATGGAATGCCGCTATGCCCTTGCCGGACCCGATGCTGAATGCGGCGTCTGGCACGAGCGTATTGCACTGATAGGTCGTCGTCGACTCGACCAGATCCGTGCCGTTGATCGGATGCTGGGCTATGACGTTTGGCGCCACGGTCTGGAAGCTGCCCTGTGCCAAAGCTTCATCGACGCCGGATTCAGCCGCCTGAAAAGCGCTCTCCAGATACTGATTATTGCCAGCCATCGTTAGTTCGGTGGTTGCCGTGTTCATCCCCGATATGGCGAGCAAAGTGAGTACCATAAGTAACACGAGCCCCACTACCAGTGCCGCTCCCCGCTGTCCGTCGCTCGAGTTGAGATATCGCTCCGTCATGTTCGAACATTCCTTAGCAGTATCGTCTTTGTCTTGACCATTCTTCTGAAATCGTCATTGAAAGTGCCGAGGTTGACATCCGCGAGCTCATAGACGGTGTTATCGGCGATCCCTGGCTCGCGTTCGACCGATCGCACAAGCAACCAGAGTCGGATCGCAAGCACTTTGATCTCAGGATCGAAAGCCGGATCAGCCGGATCGATGAGCGGGCTGTCCGGATTCACATAGCGGTCGACAGTTGTGTTGCCGTCTGTATCGAGACCGAACTGAACCTGCATGTTTTCAATGCCGGGTACAACTTCCTGGTCCTGGATGACAGGCGCACCTCCGACACTGACAAGAGATCGCCTTCGAAGAGACGGGACGTTCGGAAAGATGTCTGACGTCGGTGAGACATAGTAGCCATTGACAACGAGATCGTTGGTCTGCGTGCCGCCACCTACGAAGCCGCCCGGTGCGATGCCGTTCGAGTAGAGCTCTCCTTGCAGTCGCGTGGATTCTATTTGAATGCGGCCTGCGGTCGGCGCGCTTGGCGCAATGCGGACGCGGCGAACGACGAAGCTGTCAGAATTCGGCATGAAGTTGCCGGCGCCTACGCAGGCCCACGCGGTCGTGTTGTTTGCGCCCTCGATGGGTCTGAGTAAATCTGTCGCGAAATCAGCACCGCACGCGGCTGGTGCGCCTATGCCCAACG
>CAYQZN010000037.1:0-16594 GCA_964421805.1 uncultured Woeseiaceae bacterium | reverse complement strand
GAGAGGGTGGCCGAGAACAGCATGTTCAGCCGTTCGGTCGGCGGGGGCAGGCGCCGCAGCACGTAGCGGATGTCCTTGATGAAGCCCAGATCGAACATGCGATCGGCCTCGTCCAGCACCATCACCTCCACGTGGTTCAGATTGAACACACCCTGCTTGTAGTAGTCGATGAGGCGTCCCGGCGTACCGATCAATACGTCGATGCCGGCGGTGATGTGGTCGCGCTGCTTGTCGTAGTCCTTGCCGCCGTAGGCCAGCGCGAGCTCGAGACCCGTATGGCGGCCCAGCGTCTCGGCGTCGGCCGCGATCTGCACCGCGAGTTCCCGGGTGGGAGCCAGGATGACCGCACGCGGCGCCGACTGCTTGCTGTCCGGCCGCTCGCTCGCGAGCAGCCGATTGAACAGGGCGATCAGGAACGCGGCCGTCTTGCCCGTCCCGGTCTGCGCCTGGCCGGCGACGTCCCTGCCCTCGAGGGCGATGGGCAGCGTCCGGCTCTGGATGGGCGTGCAGTATTCGAATCCGGCATCGTCGATGCCTTTGCGTATGGCGTCGGGCAGCTCCAGATCCCTGAAGGCCAGTTCGCTCAGATGATTTTCAGACATGGGTTCCCGTGGGGAAAAAGTGAATGTAAGGCTTGCAAATTCGGCCGCGAAGGGTTCAAATTAACCCCAGTTCGCTGCGACAGCCGTCGCACCTGCCAGAATTCGCTACCACCAAATCTCAAGAGAAGCCGCACAAGACCGGCGAGAAAGCTGCGACATATTGCCTGATCGGGAAGGCGCCGTCACCTGCCCGGTCCGGTGCCGAAAGAAATATGCGCCGTCGGGGTAGCTCCGACTCTGGACACTGAATCATTCGATACTGCGGGGAGGTTAACAGCGGTGACTGACCAGATCGTTCATACGAGTGACGCGACGTTCGAGCAGGACGTGCTCCAGTCCGATCGTCCCGTCCTGCTGGACTTCTGGGCGGAGTGGTGCGGTCCCTGCAAGATGATCGCACCGCTGCTGGACGACGTGTCCGGCGAGTATGGCGATCGGTTGAAGGTGGCGAAGATCAACATCGACGAGAATCCTAACACGCCACCGAAATTCGGGATCCGCAGTATCCCTACCCTGATGCTGTTCCGCGACGGAGCAGTACAGGCACAGAAAATGGGTGCGATGTCGAAATCGCAGCTTATCGAGTTCTTGGATGCCAACTTGTGAGAGGCTACTTGGGTAATCAAGCAAGAGGACGGTCGAAGCAATCTTCTCGTCCGAAAAATCAGAATGGGCCGCCGCGCAAACCGCGCCGGCGGAAAAGCGGCAACACGCAGCACGGCTACGAGGATCTCCCCGCCGACGAGGAGAATCTCGAGGTCATCACGCCGGAGCAGCTCGCCGAGAACAAGAACGTGATGAACCTCACCGAGCTGAAGATGCAATCCGCATCCGAGCTGGTGGACCAGGCTGAGGAAATGGGCCTCGAGGGTCTGGCGCGTTCGCGCAAGCAGGACATCATCTTCGCGATGCTGAAAGCGCATGCGAAGCAGGGTGAGGACATCTACGGCGACGGCGTACTGGAGATACTCCAGGACGGCTTCGGCTTCCTGCGCTCCGCGGACAGCTCCTATCTCGCCGGGCCCGACGACATCTACGTCTCGCCGAGCCAGATACGGCGCTTCAGCCTGCGCACGGGCGATACGGTCTCCGGGCTCATCCGCCCGCCGAAGGACGGCGAGCGCTACTTCGCTCTGCTGAAGGTCGGCCAGATCAACTTCGATGCGCCGGAGAACGCGAAGAGCAAGGTGCTGTTCGAGAACCTGACGCCGCTGTTCCCGAAGGACCGGTTGCAGCTCGAGCAGGGCAACGGCAGCACCGAGGACCTGACGGCGCGCATCATCGACATGGTGGCGCCCATCGGCAAGGGCCAGCGCGGCCTCATCGTCTCGCCGCCGAAAGCCGGCAAGACCATGCTGCTGCAGAACATCGCCTCTGCCATCGCGGCGAACCATCCGGAGTGCGATCTCATCGTGCTGCTCATCGACGAGCGGCCCGAGGAGGTCACCGAGATGGAGCGCACGGTGCGCGGCGAGGTCGTCTCGTCCACCTTCGACGAGCCGGCCAGCCGGCACGTGCAGGTAGCCGAGATGGTGATCGAGAAGGCCAAGCGGCTCACCGAGCACAAGCGCGACGTCGTGATCCTGCTCGATTCCATCACGCGCCTGGCGCGCGCCTACAACACCGTAGTGCCGTCATCCGGCAAGGTGCTGACGGGCGGCGTCGACGCCAACGCCCTGCATCGGCCGAAGCGCTTCTTCGGCGCGGCGCGCAATATCGAGGAGGGCGGTTCGCTCACCATCCTCGCCACGGCGCTGATCGATACGGGCTCGAAGATGGACGACGTGATCTACGAGGAGTTCAAGGGCACCGGCAACATGGAGATCCACCTGGACCGCCGCATCGCCGAGAAGCGCGTATTCCCCGCGATCAACATCAACCGCTCCGGCACCCGCAAGGAAGAGTATCTGACCGATGCGGACGAGCTGCAGAAGATGTGGGTGCTGCGCAAGGTGCTGCATCCGATGGACGAGCTCGCCGCCGTGGAATTCCTGCTCTCCAAACTGCAGGACACCAAGACCAACGCCCAGTTCTTCGAGGCGATGAAACGCTGAGGGAGCGCAGCGCCCGGGCGCTGCCGCCGTCGCTTCAGTACAGCCGCCAGCGGTGCAGCGCCACCGGCGTGCCGGCGGCGAAGCGCTCGCGCTCGCGTTCCAGCTCGACGAAGCCGGTGGTCCCCGCAAGCCCGGTGAAGTCTCCGGACGTATTCGTGGGGGCGGGTATCGCGACCAGCGAGCCCGCGGCATCCGTCTCCGCCCGTACCGGCAGGAAACAGGTCAGCGGCGCGCGGAACTCGTAGTCGGCGCCCAGCATCGCCGTCTCGGCCGTGGGACCGGAATACCCTGCGCCGCGCAGCAGTGCCGGCAGCACGTAGCGGCGGAAGCACACGAGCGCGGAGACCGGGTTGCCGGGCAGCGCGAATACCAGCGTTGCGCCGCGAGCGCCGAACCACATCGGCTTGCCGGGGCGCTGACTGACCCGGTGAAAGATCACCTCCACGCCGAGTTCGGCCATGATGCCGGGTACGTAGTCCGCCTTGCCCTTCGAGACGCCCCCCGAGAGGAGCAGGACCGGGAACTCGTCCAGCAGTGCCGTGAGGCGCTCGCGCATGACCTCCGGCTCGTCCGGGAGATGTGCATGGCGGCTTCCCGCATGGCCGTGCCCGAGCAAAGAGGACAGGATTGCCGGGCCGTTGGAGAGCCGGATCTGGTGCGCCGCCACCGGTGACCCGGCAGGCACGAGCTCGTTGCCGGTGGAGACGACCGCCGTCGGCGGTCGCCGGCCGGCCCGGACGGTCGCGAGGCCCTGCGAGGCCAGCACGGCCACCTCCGGTGCCCCGAGCAGGCAGCCCGCCTGCAGCAGCCCGGTGCCGGCGACGTGGTCCGAGCCCCGGCGGTGGATGAACCGGCCGGGCTCGGGTTCGTAGCCTTCTTCCAGTTCCGCATGGCCGTCGACGTGACGGATGCGCTCGACGGGGACTATCGTGTCCGCGCCGGACGGCAGCGCGGCACCGGTCATGATCTCGATGCACGAGGTATCTTCGGCCAGCTCCAGCGGCGGGTCGCCTGCGTGCTGCGTGCCCTGCACCCGCAGGCGCCGGGCGCCCGTGCGGCGCAGCGCGATACCGTCCATCATGACCCGATCGAAAGGCGGCTGATCCCGCTCGGCGCCGACGGCGGCTCGCAGCACGCGGCCGGCGGCTTCCTCGACGGCGACGTCTTCGACGCCATAGTCGGGCAGGGCGTCTTCGATGCGCTGCCAGGCTTCGCCGACGGTGATCATGAGGCTCTAGCTGCCGGCCGCCGCGCCGGTCTCCCGGGCAATGGCGCGGTGGCCGATGTCGCGGCGGTAGTAAGCGCCATCCCAGTGGATGCAGGCCACGCCTCCGTACGCCGCATCCCGCGCCGCCGTGACGCTGTCGCCCAGCCCCACGACGCAGAGTACGCGTCCGCCTGCGGTCACGACCCGGTCGCCGTCCATGCGCGTGCCGGCATGGAACACCTTGACGCCGTCCAGGGCCGCGGCGCGCTCCAGACCGTCGATCGCATCGTCTTTCGGATAGTCCTCCGGGTAGCCGCCTGCGGCCATCACCACGCCCAGAGAGGCGCGGGGATCCCATTGGGTCTTCACATCGGCCAGGCGGCCGTCCAGCGCGGCCTCGCAGAGCTCGACCAGGTCGCTCTCCAGCCTGGCCATGATGGGCTGCGTCTCCGGGTCGCCGAAGCGGCAGTTGAATTCGAGCACCCGTGGCACGCCACTGTCGTCGATCATAAGCCCGGCGTACAGGAATCCCAGGTAGTCCACGCCGTCGGCCGCCAGTCCGTCGATGGTGGGCCGCATCACCTCATCCATGATCCGGCGTTCTATCGCGGGCGTGACCACCGGTGCGGGCGAGTAGGCGCCCATGCCGCCGGTGTTCGGGCCGGTGTCGCCCTCGTCCCGGGCCTTGTGATCCTGGGAGGTGGCCAGCGGCAGGATGTGGCGCCCGTCGGTGATGACGATGAAGCTTGCCTCTTCACCCTGCAGGAACTCCTCCACGACGATGCGCTGGCCGGCAGCGCCGAACGCATCGGCCTGCAGCATGTCCCGCGCCGCCTGTTCCGCAGCCTCTAGGGTGTGGGCCACCACCACCCCTTTGCCGGCGGCCAGGCCGTCCGCCTTCACCACCAGCGGCGCGCCGAGCTGCCGGATGTAATCGAGCGCCGGTGCCAGTTCGGTGAAGTTCCCGTAGGCGGCCGTGGGGATGCGGTGGCGTGCCAGGAAGTCCTTCGTGTAGGCCTTGGAGCCCTCCAGCCTGGCGGCATCCGCGCGGGGTCCGAAGCAGCGCAGCCCGGCCTCCGCGAAGCGGTCCACCAGACCCTCGACCAGCGGCACCTCCGGGCCGACGATGGTGAGATCGACGCCTTCCCGGCGGGCCAGTGCCAGCAGGCCTTCCACGTCGTCCGCCGCCACCGCGGCGTTGCGGACGCCCGGCTCGAGTGCGGTGCCTGCGTTACCCGGCGCGACGACGACTTCGTCGACCCTCGGCGAGGCGGCGCATTTCCAGGCCAGCGCGTGCTCGCGCCCGCCGCCGCCCACGATGAGTATCTTCAAGGCAACTCCTCCGGCTCAGTGACGGAAGTGCCGCATGCCGGTGAACACCATTGCGATGTCGTGTTCGTCGGCTGCGGCGATGACCTCCTCGTCGCGCACCGAACCGCCCGGCTGGATCACGGCCCGCACGCCGTGCTCGGCCGCCGAGTCGATGCCGTCGCGGAAGGGGAAGAAGGCGTCGGACGCCATGGCGGCGTCTTTCGTGGACAGGCCGGCGTCGGCCGCCTTGATGGCGGCGATGCGCGTGGAGTAGACCCGGCTCATCTGTCCGGCGCCGACCCCGATGGTGGCGCCGGCGCGGGCGAAGACAATGGCATTGGACTTGACGTACTTCGCCACCTGCCAGGCGAACATCAGGTCGGCGATCTCGTCGGCCGAGGGTTCGCGGCGGGTCACCACGCGCAGCTCGGCGGCCTCTATGCGGCCCTCGTCGCGGTCCTGCACCAGCAGCCCGCCGGAGACCTTTTTCAGTTCGACGGCCGGCCGCGCGGGGCGGGTCTCCCCGGTGACGAGCACGCGTACGTTCTTCTTTGCGGCCAGCGCCTCGGCGGCGCCGTCGGCCAGGGCGGGTGCCACGATGACCTCCACGAACTGGCGGTCCAGGATCTCGCGGGCCACCTTCTGCTGCAGCGGCGCGTTGAAAGCGATGATGCCGCCGAAGGCGGATACCGGGTCGGTGGCGTAGGCGCGCTCGTAGGCCTGGAGTTGCGTGCCGGCCATGGCCACGCCGCAGGGGTTGGCGTGCTTGACGATCACACACGCGTGCCCATCGAACTGGCGTACGCATTCGAGGGCGGCGTCCGCGTCCGCGATGTTGTTGTAGGAAAGCGCCTTGCCCTGGGTTTGCTCGGCGCCGGCCAGCGTGCCGCGGAGGTCGCCCGCATCGGCGTAGAAGGCGGCCTGCTGGTGGGGGTTCTCGCCATAGCGCAGGCTGGCTATGCGCCGACCGCCTGCGGCAAAGCGCTCGCCGAGCCGGCTGTCACCCGCCGCCTCGGTAAGCCACGCGGAGATGGCCGCATCGTAACCGGCCGTATGCGTGTAGGCCTTCGCTGCGAGGCGCAGCCGCAGTGCCTCGTCCACGCTGCCGTCGTCCAGCGCGCGGAGTATCGTCTCGTAGTCGGCCGGATCCACCAGCACGAGGACGTCGCTGTGGTTCTTCGCAGCGGCCCGGATCATGGCGGGGCCGCCGATGTCGATATTCCCGATGGCGTCGGCGAGGGTCGCGTCCGCGGCGCTGACCGTCTGCTCGAAGGGGTAGAGGTTGACGGCGAGGACGTCGATGGGGTCGATGCCGTGCTCGGCCATGACGGCTGCGTCGGTCTCCCGGCGGCCCAGCAGTCCGCCGTGGATCTTCGGATGCAGGGTCTTGACCCGGCCGTCCATGATCTCGGGGAAGCCGGTATGGGCGGACACGTCGGTGACCTCCAGGCCGGCATCGCGCAGGGCACTGGCGGTGCCGCCGGTGGAGAGCAGCTCGTAGCCGCTGTGGACCAGGCCCCGCGCCAGTTCCACCACCCCGGTCTTGTCGGAGACGCTCAACAGCGCGCGGCGGGGTCGCGTCATCGGCTCTGCTCCCGGTGTGTGTCCTGGCGCCGGCGGCCGCTCAGCGCAGCAACGCGTACGCCTTCAGTTTCTTGCGCAAGGTGCCCCGGTTGATGCCCAGTATCGAGGCGGCCTCGCTCTGGTTGCCGCCGGTGTATTCGAGCACCGTCCGCAGCAGCGGCTTCTCCACTTCGCTCAGCACCAGTTCGTACAGATCCCCCGGCCGGTAACCGTTAAGGCTGTCGAAATACTGGTTCAGGGCTTCCTGGGTGTGATCGCTCAGGGATTTGTCGTTACCCAGCGTCGGCTTTCGTTTCTTCTTTCGTGTCGATTGAGCCACGTCGATTCGTTCCCCGCAAATCGCCGCCACGACCGCCGGCCGCAGCGATTCGGTTGACTGTTGCTGCTGAACAGCGGGATCAGGCGGCTAGAGCACCGGTCCGGTCCGCGCTGTCGAGAAAGCGCTCGGTGAGGAGCAGCTGCTCCCTGGCGCTCTCAACGCGCAACACCTGGCGTCGGTATTCATCGCCATCCGGCAGATGGCGGCCGTACCAGGACAGGTGTTTGCGTGCCACCCGGACACCGCGCTCTTCCCCATAGAAACGGTGCAGGTCTTGCAGGTGGGCGGTGATGATAGCACGGAGCTCGGCAGCGTCCACAGGCGCCGGCGCGGTGCCGTCACGCAGATAGTGGAGGACTTCCCGGAATATCCACGGGCGCCCCTGTGCCGCGCGGCCGATCATCACCGCGGCGGCGCCGGTTACGCGCAGAACTTCGAGTGCCTTTTCAGGACCGTCTATATCGCCGTTGGCGATCACCGGTATGGAGACCGCGTCTACGATCTGCGCGATGGTCGCGTATTCCGCGCTGCCGGCGAAGCGGCAGGCGCGGGTGCGCCCGTGGATGGCCAGCGCCCGGATGCCGCAGTCCTCGGCGAGTCTCGCCACCCGCACGCCGTTTCGATGATCCGGGTCCCAGCCGGTCCGCGTCTTCAGCGTCACGGGCAGGTCCACGGCGGCCACGACCGCAGTGAGGATGTCGGCGACCCGGCGCTCGTCCTTCAGCAGCGCCGAGCCGGCGAGCTTGCGGCAGACCTTCCTGGCCGGGCAGCCCATGTTGATGTCGATGATGTCGGCACCGGCGTCGGCGACGGCACGGGCCGCCTCCGCCATGGGCCCCGGATCGCTGCCGGCGATCTGCACCACCCGCGGCCAGGGGTCGCCTTCCAGGCGCAGCCGGTGCCGTGACTTCTCCGAGCGCCACAGCGAGGTGTCCGCCGTGGTCATCTCCGTGGCGGCCAGGCCCGCGCCGAACCGGCGCGCAAGCCGGCGGAAGGGCAGATCGGTGGTGCCCGTCATGGGGGCGAGCAGCACGGGCGAGGCGATGTCGATGGTGCCGATGCGCATGTCGGCAGGCTAACGGCAGGCGCCGGAGCAGCGCAGGTCGCCTTCCGCGCCCCGGTAGCAGACGTGCAGCTCGTAGCCTGCCGCCTCGCTGCCCGGATCCGACAGGCGGGCGCGGGCGCGCACGCGATCGCCCGGATGCATACGGACGTCGCGCAATTCTCCGGCGGGCAGATAGTCGTCGGCCTCGACCGAGCGGCTGCCGATCACGCTCTGCCAGCGGTCAGTCAGCGAGACTTGCAGCAGCGGATAGGGTTGGGGCCGGTCGCCCTGGTGAACGATGACGCTGGTGATCTGCAGCGAGTCCGCTCTGGCATCGCCGCTGGACGACTCGACGCACAGCGCGCCGATGTCCCAGCGCGGCTGCAGCTCGGCACCGAACAGGCCGTAAATCTGCTGCAGGCGGGGACCGAATTCCGGATGCGTCGCCAGCTGGGCCCGCTGCCCGTGGATGACCTGGGCGCCGAGCGCCGCGACCAGCAGCAACGCTGCCGCCGACCACAGCAGCGTCCGCGACCGGCCGCGCCGGCGCGGGAGCAGTGTCTGGTCGATGATCTCCTGCTCGGCGTCTTCCGCCGGCCACTCCCCGGCGGTGCCCTCGGCCGTCTCGTTCTCGATTCCCCGCGGAGCTTCGGCGACCGGCTTCGGCTCTTCATGCTCCTGGCGGACGCGCTCCCCGGCGGCGGCTGCGGCGACGTCGCTGTCGGGACCGAGGATCGCCGCGAACTCGCCGCTCTGGACGATCTCGTCGAACAGGGCTGCGGACGCCGCGAGGTCGTCCCGTTCCTCCGCGGTGGCGGGACGTCCGTTCGTCGCGTCCGGCGCTTGCGTCCGCCCGTCGGCCGCGGCGGGCTGTCCGGGCGCCGCGGATTTCTCGGGTGCCACGGGTTCTTCGGGTGCCACGGGCTCTTCGGGCACCACGTGTTCTTCGGGCTCCCTTGGTTCTTCGGGTGCCACGGGTTCTTCGGGTGCCACGGGTTCGTCGGGCACCACGGGTCCATCGGGTGCCTCGAGTTTTTCCGGCGCTGGCGGCTCCTCCGCAACCGGCTCCTCGTCGAGGGTGAGTTCTTCGAGCGGCGGCTCCGTCTCCGCCGGTTCCGCGGTCTCGCCGGCGTCCGCGTCCGTCTCGCCCTCCAGCCCGACGCCGAGGGTGGTCTCGTCCAGTTCGAGTTCTGCGAGCAGTGCGCGCCACTCGTCCTCGTCGCCGAGATCGTCGGTCTCCCCTGCGCCGCCCTTATCCGGTGCCGCCTCGGCCGCCTCCCCGGGCGGTCCGTCCGTGTGCGGCTCTGCCGGCGCGGGTTCGGTGCGCTGCTCGCCTTCCTCCTCGCCGTACTCCGCGGAGAGGTCGTCGCCGAAGGAGGCCAGAATCTCCTCCAAAGGCGTGTTGTCGTCGAAGCGCAGGGGCTCGCGTTCGGGCTCCGACTCGGGCTCGGGTTCCGGTTCAGTCTCGGGCTCCGGCTCGGGCTCGGGCTCCGGTTCCGGTTCGGGTTCGGGCTCGGGTTCGGCCTCCGGCTCGGCTTGTCGCGGCGGTTCGGGCTCCTCTGCCGGCTCCGGGCTCCATTTCGTTTCTGCCGCCGGCGGCCCTGCAGACGCGGGCTCGATTCCGCTCTCCGGCGCCGGCTCTTCGCCGGCCTCAGGCTCGGGTGTCGGCGGTTCCGCCGGTTGCGGCGGCGGCTCGTGGGAGAGCGTCTCCAGGGCGTCGAATACCGTCCCGCACGCGCCGCAGCGCACCTGCCCGTGGGCGCGTTTCAGGTCTTCCGGCCCGATCTGGTAGACGGTCCGGCATTCGGTGCATTGGGTGTACACGGTCTCAGTCTTCCCGGCGCCTGCCGCTGATCATGATCCAGTCCTCGCGTGCGACCGCCGGCGCGATCTCGAACCACGGCTCGTAGGCGACGCGAATCTCGTCCGCCTGATTCGCGAGGATACCCGATAACACGATCCCGCCGCCGCCCCGGGTCAGTCCGGCCAGCCGCGGTGCGAGCGCGGCCAGGGGGGCGGCGAGGATGTTCGCCAGCACGATATCGAATGCGGCCTCGCCGAGTTCTTCCGGCGTCATCACGCTGAGCTGCCCGGCGACGTCGTTGCGCGCCGCGTTCGCGCGCGCTGCCGTGAGGGCCTGTGCGTCGATGTCGGTGGCGCTCGCCTCCGCCGCGCCCAGGAGCAGGGCGGCGATCGCGAGGATGCCCGAGCCGCATCCGTAATCGAGCACGCGGCGCCCGTCGACCCGAGCCCCATCGAGCCACTCCAGGCACAGGGCCGTCGTCGCGTGGGTGCCGGTGCCGAAAGCGAGACCCGGATCCATGTCCAGCACCACCGCGTCCGGCTGCTCCACCACGCTGCCGGTCGGGCGTACCCAGAGGCGCCGTCCGAAACGCATGGGCCGGAAGTCGCGCAGCCACTCCCGCTCCCAGACGCGGTCCGCCAGCGTTTCCACCCGCCACGCCGGCAGTACGTCCAGTTCGAGCGCGGCACGCACGCCGGCCGTCAGCGCTTCCTCGTCCAGTTCCTCATCGAACAGGGCGGTGACGAGGGTGGCGGGCCAGAGTGGCGTCTCGCCCGGCGCGGGCTCCAGCACCGGCGAATCGCCGGCGTCCGAATAGGTGACGGCGCTGGCCCCGAGCTGTTCCAGCGCCTGCTCCACCCGCTCCGGGTCGAGGCCGTCCAGAGCCATGGTGAACTGCCGCCAAGACATCCCGCTGGCGCCGGTTCACAGACCGAGGCGCTTCTCCAGGTAGTGAATGTTCGTGCCGCCGGTCTTGAAGGCCTGGTGGGTCATTATCTCCTGGTGTAGCGGCACGTTGGTCTTGATGCCCTCGATCACGATCTCCGTCAGTGCGATCTGCATGCGGGCGATGGCAGATTCCCGGTTCTCCCCGTAGGCGATCACCTTGCCGATCATCGAGTCGTAGTAGGGCGGCACCCGATAGCCGCTGTAGAGATGGCTGTCCACGCGGATGCCCGGTCCGCCCGGAGAGTGCCAGAGCTGGACCATGCCGGGCGATGGCATGAAAGTCTTCGGATCCTCGGCATTGATGCGGCACTCGATGGCGTGGCCGGTGACGCGGACGTCCGATTGCGTGAAGCCGAGCTTCTCGCCGGCGGCGATGCGCAGCTGCTCCTTCACGATGTCGACGCCGGTGACCATCTCGGTGACCGGATGTTCCACCTGCAGACGGGTGTTCATCTCGATGAAGTAGAACTCGCCGTCCTGGTAGAGAAACTCGAAGGTGCCGGCGTTGCGGTAGCCGATCTCCTGGCAGGCCTGCACGCAACGCGCTCCTATCCGCTTGCGCTCCTCGTCGCTGAGCCCCGGCGCTGGCGCTTCCTCGATGACCTTCTGGTGGCGGCGCTGCATGGAACAGTCGCGTTCGCCGAGGTGGACGGCGTTGCCATGGGCGTCGGCCAGCACCTGGAACTCGATATGCCGCGGCCGCTCCAGGAATTTCTCCATATAGACCTGATCGTTGCCGAAGGCCGCCTTGGCCTCGGCCCGGGTCACGTTGATGGCGCCGAGCAGCGAGGCTTCGCTGTGGACCACCCGCATGCCGCGACCGCCGCCGCCGCCGGCCGCCTTGATGATCACCGGATAGCCGATCTCGCGGCCGAGGCGCAGGTTCTCGTCGCCGTCGTCGCCGAGGGGGCCGTCGGAACCGGGCACGCAGGGCACGCCCGCCTCCTTCATGGCGCGGATGGCCGAGACCTTGTCGCCCATCAGGCGGATGCTCTCGGCCTTCGGGCCGACGAAGATGAAACCGCTCTTCTCGACGCGCTCGGCGAAGTCGGCGTTCTCCGACAGGAAGCCGTAGCCCGGATGCACGGCCACGGAGTCGGTGACCTCGGCGGCGCTGATGATGGCCGGCATGTCCAGGTAGCTCTCGGCGGAGGAGGGCGGGCCGATGCAGACCGTCTCGTCCGCCAGCAGCACGTGTTTCAGATTGGTGTCGGCCGTGGAGTGCACGGCGACCGTCTTGATGCCCATCTCGCGGCAGGCGCGCAATATCCTGAGCGCGATCTCGCCGCGGTTGGCGATGACGACTTTTTCGATCATGGTCCGCTCAGGAGCCGGTGCGCTGGTCGATCACGAACAGCATCTGGCCGTATTCCACCGGCTCGCCGTTCTGGACCCGGATCGATTTCACCACGCCGTCCACGTCGGCCTCGATCGGGTTCATCATCTTCATGGCCTCGACGATGCACAGCGTATCGCCGGCCTTGACCCGGTCGCCGATCTGCACGAACGGGCTCGCTCCCGGGGCGGGCGCGGCGTAGAAGGTGCCCACCATCGGCGAGATGACCACGTGGCCCTCCTCCTCGGGTTCCCGGGCCGGCGCACCCGCGGGCTCGGCCGCGGGCGCGGCGGGCTCCGGCGCCGGACTGGCGGGTGCCGCCTGCTGCATGGGAAAGTGAGACATCTGCGGCGTGGCCACCATGGCATTGGCCGGGTAGCGACTGATGCGTACGGCCTCCTCGCCCTCGGTGATCTCGATCTCTGCGATGCCGGATTCCTCCAGCAGCTCGATGAGCTTCTTGACCTTTCTTATATCCATGCGCTTGCCTTCTCTTATGAGTCCGTCAGCCTGCGGTGCAGTGCCAGCAGGGCGAGTTCGTAGCCGATGACGCCCAGTCCGACGATCGTGCCGTCGGCCACGTCGGAGAAATAGCTGTGCTGCCGGAAGCTCTCCCGGGCGTGCACGTTCGAGAGATGGACTTCCACGAAAGGCCGGCCGGCGGCCAGCAGGGCGTCGCGCAGCGCGATACTGGAGTGAGTGTAGGCGCCCGGGTTCACGATCAGGGCGCGGGTGCCGTCGTCGGCGCAGGCCTGCACCCGGGCCACCAGCTCGTGCTCGGCGTTGCTCTGGAAACAAACCAGTTCGTGTCCGAACTCGTCGGCCAGGTTACGCAGGCGCTCTTCCACCGCGGCCAGGCTCTCGTCGCCGTAGACCGTGGGTTCCCGTTTGCCCAGCAGGTTCAGATTGGGCCCGTTCAAGAGGAGCAGCCGCGGCATGATCAGTCCAGTAGACGGCCTTTTCAGCGAAGTTAGCGGCGAGTTTAACGCCCATAGCCGGCAATTGCACAATAATCGGAATAGGCCGGCGTGCCCGTTTGGAGGTCTGCGGCGGGCGAGTCGCCGCCGGCTCAGATTTCGGCGAGGGCCTGTCGCGCGGCGTCGGCGGGCATCGTGCCGTCGAGGAAGTCCCGCAGCACGGAAGCCATGGTCGCGGCCTGCTGCTGGTTGAATTCACCGACGTGGACGTTAAGGAGCTCCCCGTCCGGTGCGACGATCAGCGTGAAGGGCAGGCCGAGGAAATCGATGCCGAAGCTCTCCGCGGCGGCGATGGCGTCCTCCTGGCCGATGAGTACGGGGTAGTTGAACTCCATCTCGGCGGCGTAATCGGCCACCGGTCCGGCCTCGTCGATGGCGATGCCGATGACCTGGACGCCCGCCTCGCCGTGTTGCGCCTGTATGTCTTTCAGCAGCGGGATCTCCCGCCGGCAGGGGGCGCACCAGGTGGCCCAGAAATTGATCACCCGCAGCTTGCCGTCCCAGTCGGCGAGGGTGCGGGTCCGGCCGGTGAGGTCGGGCAGGCTGAAGTCCCCCGTCTCCGCTTGCGCGGCACTGGCCCGCATCTCGGCCGCGGTGCGGTCGGCGGGCCCGGTCGCGGGGCTTTCCGGCGGCAGCAGCAAGCGGGACAGCCACATGCCGGCCGCTACGGAGGCCGCCAGGACGAGGATCATCAGGACGCGGGGCATATCAGTCTGCCTGTGCAGTCACGGCGGCGGGCGCCGGGGAGACGGCCAGGGCCGCATGGGCGGCGAACTCGTCGGCGGGCATGAAACCCACCACCTGGTAGGCACGGCGCTCCTCGCCGTCCGGTCCGAAGAATATGATCGAGGGCGGTCCGAAGATGCGGAAGTGCTTCAGCAGCGCCTGGTCCTGCGCATCGTTCGCGGTCACGTCCGCCTGCAGCAGGACGACGCCGTCGAGCTCCGCATGCACCTCGGGGTCGCTGAAGGTGTACTTCTCCATCTCCTTGCAGGCGACGCACCAGTCCGCGTAGAAATCGAGCATCACCGGCTGGCCCCGGGTCGCCGCCTCGGCCACCGCCTGCTCCAGGTCGGCCACAGTCTTGATGCGGCGGAATTCGAGTTCCTCGTGGGCCGCGGTCGCGCCGCCGCCCACCGCCGCTACCCGCGTGCCGGCGAGGGGCTGCAGGGGGTCGTCGCCGCCGGACAGTGCGCCGAGCAGCAGGACGGCACCGTAGAACATCGCCAGGACGCCGAAACCCTTGCCGACTTTCTGCGCGCCGCCGGATTCCGGCGTCAGTGGCGTCAGCGCGCCCAGGAAGACGCCGGCCATGAAGATGAGCACGGCCCACAGGGCCAGCGTGACGGCGCCGGGCAGCACCCGGTCCAGCATCCAGATGGCCAGCCCCAGCATGACGAAGCCGAAGGCGTTCTTTACGGCCACCATCCAGGGGCCGGCCTTCACCATCAGCTTGCCGGCGGAGGCGCCGACGGCGAGCAGGGGCGCGCCCATGCCGAGGCTGAGAGCGAACAGCGCCGCCGCGCCCCGGAACACGTCGCCGGTCTGTCCGATGACTGCCAGTGCCGCCACCAGCGGCGGCGCCACGCAGGCGGTGACGATCAGCGAAGACAGCGCGCCCATGACGAAGGCGCCCACCATCGTGCCGCTCTTCTGCTTGCCGCTGATGGCGGCCAGCCGGGTCTGTATCGACGACGGCATCTGCAGATCGAACGCGCCGAACATGCCTGCGGCGAGGAGTACGAACAGGCCGGCGAACGTCACCAGTATCCAGGTCTGCTGGAAGATCGCCTGCACCTGTTGCCCGGCGGCGGCGAACAGCGCCCCGGCGACGGTGTAGGTGAGCGCCATGCCCATCACGTAGGAGAGCGACAGCGTAAAGCCGCGGGCCGGCGTCACGTCCTTGCCCTCGCCGGCGATGATGCCGGACAGGATGGGGATCATCGGCAATACGCAGGGCGTCAGCGCCAGCAGCAGGCCGGCGCCGAAGAAGGTAGCAAGCACGGCCGCCAGATTGCCCTCGCCGATCAGCGCGGCCAGTCGGTCCTGCTCGGAGACGGGCACGGCCGCCATCGCCTCGTCCGGCGGCCGCGGCGCGTCGGCGGCCGTGGCCGGCGGCAGGGACACGCTCACCTCCCGCTTGAGCGGCGGGTAACAGATACCGTCCTCGGCGCAGCCCTGGAAACCGAGTTCCAGCACCAGGCTCTGCCCCTGACGGCTCGCCCGGTTCAGCGGCAGCCGCGCGACGGCCTCGTCGTAGTAGACCTCGGTCTCGCCGAAATACTCGTCGAACTTTTTCTTGCCCGCGGGCGTCTGCAGGGTGCCGAGCTGCACGCCGTCGCTGACGGCGGCGGCCGTCAGCTTGTCGCGATAGAGGTAATAGCCGGGCTCTATCTGCCATGCCAGCTCGACGGTGTAGGGGTCCAGCGCGCTCACCACCGGCCGGAACGCCACGTCCGGCGGCAGGAACTCGCCGCCGCCGGTGGCGGCCAGCCCGCCGGAGGAGCGGCCGCTGCCGAAGGGCGAGCCGCTCGGCGACGCGGGAGGTGCGGCACCCGCCAGCGTCACCGCCGTGGTCCAGCGCTGGGGCGGATAGCACAGCCCGATGTCGGCGCAGCCCTGTGAGCGGAGCTCGAGGGTCACGGTGCCTGCGCCCTCGTTGACGTAGGGCACCTGCATGGTGAAGTCGCCGCGGTAGATTTCCTGGCGTCCGAAGTACTCGTCCTCGTGGATCTCGCCCGTGGGCAGCGCGGGGTCGCCCAGCAGGACGTCGTCGCTGTCGGTGCCGATGCCGAGTTTCTGGCGGTACAGGTAGTAGCCGGGCTCCACGGTCCAGCGCACGAGCAGCGCCTCGCCGGTGTCCTCGACCTGGTAGCGGAACGCCTGCTCCGGGCGCAGCAGATCCTCCGGCGAGACCGCATGGGCGGATGGAGCGAAGCCGGTCGCGCCGATGGTGATCATCGTCACCATCGCGACCATGGCCAGAAGGGCCGGGACGGGGGTGGCGGCCGCGTTCGCCGCAAGGCGGGAGGAGTGTCTGTTCGGGCTCATGCTGTCTCTCATTACCGGCGTTGCCTCGGACGGCCCGCAGGCGGGACGTCCCGCAGACGGACAGCCATACAGTGTGACCGCGCCGGACGCGGGATTATTCCTTCTCCGTCACAGAATCGTCCAAAGCACCCTGGTCCAAAGCATGGCCCAGCGGGGGCGAGACCGATGCGGCGACCCAGTCCAGGTAGGCCGCCGACCCCGCCGTCACCGGCGTGGCGATGACCTCCGGCACGTCATAGGGATGGAGTTCCACGACCCGCGCCTCCAGTTCCGGCCACGCCGCCTCGGTGGTTTTCGCGAGCAGCAGCAGCTCGGATTCGTCGCAGACCTCGCCTTCCCAGCTGAAGACCGAGCGC
>CAYQZN010000036.1:0-16733 GCA_964421805.1 uncultured Woeseiaceae bacterium | reverse complement strand
TATCCCCGCGACCTCGCCGGCTACGGCCCCCGGCCGCCCGCGGCCGGCTGGCCGGGCGGTGCCCGCGTCGCGGTCCAGTTCGTCATCAACTACGAGGAAGGCGGCGAGCGCTGCGTGCTCCACGGCGACAGCCACTCGGAGGCATTTTTGTCGGAGATCGTCGGCGCCGAGGCCTACGAAGGCGTGCGCCACATGAACATGGAGTCGCTCTACGAGTACGGCGCCCGCGCCGGCTTCTGGCGGCTGCATCGGCTGTTCACGGAGCGTGACATGCCGGTGACGGTGTTCGGCGTCGCCATGGCCATGCAGCGCAATCCCGCCGCCGTGGAGGCGATGATCGATGCCGGCTGGGAGGTGGCGAGCCACGGCTACCGCTGGATCGACTACCAGTTCGTGGGCCGGGAGACCGAACGCGCCCACCTCGAGGAAGCGGTGCGCATCCACACGGCGCTCACCGGGGCGCCGCCGGAAGGCTGGTATCTCGGCCGCTGCAGCCCGAACACGCTCGGCCTCGTCGTCGAGCACGGCGGCTTCGTCTACAGCGCCGACAGTTACGCCGACGACCTTCCGTACTGGGACACGAGCTGCGGCCGGCCCCAGCTGATGGTGCCCTATACGCTGGATGCCAACGACATGCGCTTCGCCACGGCCCAGGGCTTCAACAGCGGCGAACAGTTCTACCAGTATCTCCGTGACACCTTCGACTGCCTGTACGCCGAGGGCGAGCGCCGGCCGCGCATGATGTCCGTGGGCCTGCACTGCCGGCTCGCCGGCCGCCCGGGCCGGGCGCAGGCGGTGGCCCGGTTCCTCGACTACGTCGCCGGCCACGAGCGGGTGTGGGTGGCGCGGCGCATCGACATCGCCCGTCACTGGCTCGAGCGCCACGAGGCCCCTGCCTCATGAACGCCTCCCGCGACGGGCTGTTGCCGGTCCCGGACGACGAGTCCGCCTTCGTCGAACGCTATGGCGGCGTGTACGAGTCCTCGCCCTGGGTGGCGCAGGAAGCCTGGGCCCGCGGCGACCTGCCGGCGGAAGCCGAGGCGCCCGTCGATCTCCTCGCGGCACGGCTCGCGGCGGTGGTCGAGGACGCCGACCGGGAGCGCCAGCTCGCACTCATCCGGGCCCACCCGGACCTCGCCGGCAAGGCCTCCGTGGCGGGCACGCTCACCGAGGAGTCCACGGCCGAGCAGCACAGCGCCGGGCTCGACCAGTGCACGCCGGAGGAATACCAGCGCTTCCATAGCCTCAATGAGGCCTATCACGGGCGCTTCGGCTTCCCGTTCGTGATGGCGGTGCGCGGCGCCGGCCGCGGCGACATCCTGGCGGCCTTCGGCGAGCGTCTGGGCAACCCGCCGGACACCGAGTTCCGGCGCGCGCTGGACGAGATTCACCGCATTGCCAGGCTCCGCCTGGATCAGATGAGCGAGCAGCCGGATGAGCGAGACCCCGATGAGTGATCACCAGCCGGACACCGACCGCCACCCGTTCCACCAGTGGACGCCGCTGGAGCAGCCCCGCTTCGGCACCCGTGTGGTGGAAGCCAACGACGAGTTCTTCGGCGCAAAGGATCGGCTCATCAAGCCCGAGGCGCCGGTATTCCTGCCGGACGAGTACGACGATCACGGCAAGTGGATGGACGGCTGGGAAACCCGCCGGCGCCGGGAACCCGGCCACGACTGGTGCATCGTACGGCTCGGCCTGCCGGGCATCGTGCACGGCCTGGAGATCGACACCAGCCACTTCACCGGCAACTATCCCCAGGCCGCCTCCATCGACGCATGCTTCACCGACGACGAAGTGCCGGGCACGGATGCCGCCTGGCGGGTGCTGCTGCCCCGGGTCGAACTCGCCGGCGACTCGCACCACCACCTGCCGGTGGACGACAGGGAGCCGGTCTCGCATCTGCGGCTGAACATCTACCCGGACGGCGGCGTCGCGCGGCTGCGCATCTACGGCGAGGTGCGGCCCGACCCGGGTGCCCCGGCACCGTCGGAGCCCATCGACCTGTTCGCACTGCAGCACGGCGGCCGGGCCCTGGCCTGCAGCGACGAGCACTTCGGCAGCATGCACAATCTCAACGTGCCCGGTCGTGGCGTGAACATGGGCGACGGCTGGGAGACCCGGCGCCGGCGCGGCCCCGGTCACGACTGGGCGATACTGGCGCTCGGCCGGCCCGGGCGCATCGAGGAAGCCGAGATCGATACCGCCCACTTCAAGGGCAACTACCCGGCCCGCGCCTCCCTGCAGGCCGCCCGCATGGACGACGCGGACCTCGATTCCCTGCTGCGGCAATCGGCCGACTGGCCGCAGCTTCTGCCCGCCGTGCCGCTCGGCGCCGATACCCGCCACCACTTCCGCGGCGAACTGAACGACCTCGGCGTCGTGACCCACGTGCGGCTCGCCATCTATCCGGACGGCGGCGTGAGCCGCCTGCGCCTGTGGGGCCGTGCCGTGGGTCCGGGCACGGGCCGGGCACCCGGAGACATCCGTGATTGATGCGGATACTGCACGCACGCTGACCCTGGAGCCGCTGTCGGCGGAGACGTTCCGTCCCTACGGCGATGTGATCGGTGCCGGGACCGCGAGCGCGGACCCCATGAACGACGCGCGCTTCGAGCGCTACGACGACCTGGCCCGCCTGACCGCCGCGGGGCGCCTCGGTGTGAGCATCGCCCGCTGCCGCCGCGCGGCGAGCCAGCCGGTGACCTGCCCGATGGTGGAGCGTCATCCCCGCGGCAGCCAGGCGTTCGTGCCGCTCGCCGGGTTTCGCTTCGTCGTGGTGGTGGCGCCGGCCGGGGCGGCGCCGGCCGCGGACGACCTGCGCGCCTTCCTGACCGACGGCAGCCAGGGCGTGAACTACCGGGCCGGCACCTGGCACGTGCCGCTGATCGGCCTCGCCGCCGGCCAGCAGTTCCTGATCATCGACGACGTCGCCAGCAGCGACAATTGCGACACCCACACGCTGGACCGACCTGTCGTCGTGCCCGCCGTCCCCGACCTGCCGTCCCCCGACGCCGGAGCGGCGCCGTGAGCGGCCCGGCCGTCCGCGCCTTCCGGGCCTCCATCCTGCACCTGCTCGCCGACCCGGGCGACGGGGAGGCAGGCTCTGCGCTGGAGTACTTCGAGGACGGCCTGCTCGTCACCGAGGACGGCAAGGTGGCGCGGGTCGGCCCGGCCGAACCGCTCCTTGCGGAACTGGTCGGCCAGGACGCCGGCCAGGAAGGCGGCGAGGCGGCCGACCCGGGCAGCGACCGGGTGTCCGTCACCGATTACCGCGGTTGCCTCCTGGTGCCGGGCTTCATCGATTGCCACGTGCATTACCCCCAGATCGACATGATCGCCTCCTACGGCGAGCAGCTGCTGCAGTGGCTCGAGCGCTATACCTATCCGACGGAACGCCGCTACGCCGACCGCGCGCTGGCAGACCGCGTCGCGGGCGACTTCCTGGACCTGATGCTGGCCCACGGCACCACCTCCGCACTGATCTTCCCCACGGTCCACGCCGCCTCGGTGGACGCACTGTTCGAGGCCGCACTGGCGCGCCGGCTGCGGGTGGCATGCGGCAAGGTGCTGATGGACCGCAACTGCCCGGATTATCTGCGCGATACGGCGGAGAGCGGCTACGCCGAGAGCCGGGAACTGCTGCAGCGCTGGCACGGCAGGGAGCGCCTCGAGTATGCGATAACGCCCCGCTTCGCCCCCACCTCGAGCCCGGAGCAGCTGGCGCTGGCCGGCCGCCTCGCTGGAGAGTTCCCGGAGGTGTTCGTGCACACCCACCTCGCCGAGAATCGGGACGAGGTGGCCTGGGTGGCCGAGCTGTTCCCCGAGCGGAGCAGCTACCTGGACGTGTACCGCGCCGCCGGTCTCCTGCGCGAGCGCGCAGTCTTCGCCCACTGCCTGCATCTGCAGGACGAGGACTACTCCCTCATGGCCGAAGCGGGCGGCGTGATCGCGTTCTGCCCGACCTCCAACTCGTTCATGGGCAGCGGCCTGTTCGACCTCGCGCGGGCCCGCGGCCACGGCATCCCGGTGGGGCTCGGCACCGACGTCGGCGCCGGCACGACGCTCAGCCTGCTCGGCACGGCGGCGGAAGCCTACAAGGTGCTGCATCTGCAGGACCAGATGCTGTCGCCGTGGCAGGCCCTTTATCTCGCCACCCTGGGTGCGGCCCGCGCGCTCGCCTGGGATGACCGCATCGGCAACTTCGAGACCGGCAAGGAAGCGGACTTCGTGGTGCTGGACCCGGCCGCCGGCACCCTGCAGCGGCGGCGGACGGCCGCGGCGGAGGATCTCGCCGAACTGGTGTTCGCCCTGCTGATGCTCGGCGACGAGCGCTGCGTTCGCGCCACCCACGTCCTCGCCGAGCCGGTCCGGCCGGCCTGACGCCGGCCTCCCGCGGAACTCACGCCGGCCTCAGGCCGGACCTGTCTTTTCCGCCAGCTTCTCCGCCAGCCCCTCGATCAGCCGGGCCGCCGCCGGCTTGTTGGCGCGGATCTCGTCGCGACTCAGGCCCTGCAGCTCGTAGGGCAGCACCAGCCAGTCGGCCGTCTCGTGGATGAAGAAGTCGGGCGGCGCGACGGTGCGCTCCGTCGGCCGATACCAGACCGTCGCCGTGCGGATGTCGTGGGGCAGATTGCGGCGGGTCTTGCGGGTCAGCTCGGCGATGACCGCCTGCACGCTCGCGCCCGTCGAGTACACGTCGTCCACGATCAGCAGGCGGTGCTCCGCCTCGAGCCGGTCCACGAGATACTGCAGCGCATGTACCCGTATGCCGGCCACCGCAGGATCGCGCTTGTGATAGGAATCCGGCCCGGTATAGGAGGTACGCACCGCGATGTGGTCCGTCTCCACGCCCAGATACTCCAGCCCCTCCTGCACCGCGATGCCGACGGCCGTGCCGCCGCGCCAGAGGCCCACCAGGAAGTCGGGACGGAATCCGGCGTCGTGGATATCGACGGCGAGCCGGAAGGAATCCAGCAGCAGGTCGTTGGCGGCGATGAAGCGGCGTTCCATGGCGTGTCGATGCCCCCGGGCAAAAACGTTAACATCGGCGGTCTGGGATTCCACATTATAGAGATTGAGCCGCCCGCCGCACGCTCCGAAGGACAGGATGGACAAAATCTACATCTCGGCCCAGCGACTGCTGGAAGAGTCGTTCCTGCTCGGAGCCAAGATCCTCGAGAGCGGCTTCCGGCCGACCATGATCATGGCCATCTGGCGGGGCGGCACACCCGTCGGCATGGCGGTGCAGGAACTGCTCTACTATTTCGGCGTGGACTCCGACCACATCGCCATCCGTACTTCCTCCTATCGGGGCATCGACCAGCAGGACGCCGTGGTGAAGGTGCTGGGCCTCGACTACATCGTGGACAAGATCTGCCACGACGACCGGCTGCTGATCGTCGACGACGTGTTCGACAGCGGCAAGAGTATCGCCGCGGTGATGGAGGAACTGAAGCGCAAGACCCGGGCCAACATGCCCGGAGACGTGCGCATCGCAGTCCCCTGGTTCAAACCCGCGCGCAATCGCACGAGCATGACGCCCGACTACTGGAACCACGAGACCGACGAATGGCTGGTATTCCCCCACGAGGTGCTGGGCCTGGATGCGGACGAGCTGCAGGCGAAGAACCCGGCCCTCCGCGACCTGCTGGCCTCCGCCCGCCGCCCCGCGGACGCCTGACACGCCGGTGGCCGAGACGCTCGTCATGCTCGTATTGCTCGGCCTCGCCGTCTGGGCCGTCCTCATCTTCAACCGCCTCGTCCGCGACCGTAACCGCACCCGGGCCGGCTGGAGCGACATCGACGTGCAGCTGCAGCGCCGCCACGACCTCATTCCCCGGCTCGTGGAGGCGGTGAAGGCCTACGCCGACTACGAGCGTGCCACCATGACGGCGGTGACGGAGTTGCGCCGGCGCAGCGAGGAGACGGACCGGCCGGCGGCGAAAGCCCGCCTAGAGGACGAACTCGCCCGCGGCATCGACCGGCTGCTGGCCGTGGCCGAGAGCTACCCGGACCTGAAGGCGAACCGCAATTTCCTCGACCTGCAGGAGCAGCTGGTCGACACCGAGGACAAGCTGCAGTACGCCCGCCGTTTCTACAACGGCGCGGTGCGCGACCTGAACACGCGCATCCAGTCGTTCCCGGACCTGATCGTCGCCCGCAGCCTCGGCTTCCGGGAAGCCGAATACTTCGAGGCGGAGGCCGGCACCGAGGCCGCGCCGGCCGTGAAGCTGGGCGCCTGATGCTGCGGGCGGCACGGGTCGCGCTGGCCGCACTGGCGCTGGTGGCGACGGTTGCCGCCGCGGAAGAGCGCATCCACCGCTACCACGCGGAGATCGACGTACCGGCATCCGGCCCCATCACCGTCACGGAGACCATCGAGGTCACCGCCGAAGGCGACCGCATCCGGCGCGGCATCTACCGGGACCTCCCCACCGACTACGAGGACGAGGCCGGCAACCGCATCCGCATCGTGCCCGGGTTCCGCTCCGTGCTTCGCAACGGATCGGCCGAGCCCCACCATACCGAGCGGCGCGGCAACGGCGTTCGTCTCTACATCGGTTCCGGCGACACGCTCATCGAGCCCGGCAGGCACGTCTACGAGATCACCTACACGGTGGACCGGGTGCTCGGCTACTTCGACGACCACGACGAGCTGTACTGGAACGTCACCGGCAACCAGTGGGCGTTCCCCATCGACGAGGCGGCGGCCACCGTGCGCCTGCCGGACAGCGTCGACGCGGCCGCGATCGCGGTGGAAGCCTATACGGGGCCTTTCGGCGCCAGCGGACAGGACTACGAGGCGAGCGTGGATTTCCGCGGCGCTGCCGTCTTCCGCACCACCCGGGAACTCGGCCCCGGCGAGGGGCTGACCCTGGTCGTCTCCTGGCCGAAGGGTCACGTGGCCGAACCCACGGCGGCGGACGACCTGCGCTTCCTGCTGTCGCAGAACCTGGGTCTGCTGATCGCGCTCTCCGGCGGCGCCGGCTCCCTCTTCTATCTGTTCACGGCATGGCGGCGCACCGGCGTGGATCCGGAGCCCGGGGTGATCTTCCCCCATTACGAGCCCCCGCAAGGCTATTCGCCGGCCTCGCTCCGCTACGTCGCGGAGATGGGCTATGACAAACGCGCCTTCACCGCGGCCGTGCTCAATCTGGCTGTGAAAGGCTTCGTCACCATCGAGGAGGACGACGGCGACTACGCCCTGGCCCGCACGGCGAAGACCGACGACGGCTCGCTGGCCCCGGGCGAATCCGCCGTGCTGTCGCACCTGTTCGCTGCCGCCAATCGGATGGCGCTGGACAACGAGTACCACAGCATTGTCGGCGGCGCGATGAAGGCCCACGAGAAGGCGCTGAAGCGCGACTACTACCAGCGCTACTTCGTCAGCAACAGCGGGCTGCTGCTGCCCGCCGTGGTGCTGTTGATCGGTACAGGCATCGGCGCGGCGCTCGCCGATCGCATCACGCTGGCGGGTGCCATCGCGCTCGGCGTCGGCGCAGCCGGCATCCTGCTGTTCGCCTGGCTCCTGAAGGCGCCGACCCCGCACGGGCGCAGACTGCTCGACAAGGTGGCGGGCTTCCGCCTGTACCTGGAGGTGGCGGAGAAGGACGAGCTGAACCTGAGAAATCCGCCCGAGCGCACGCCGGAACTCTTCGAAGCCTACCTCCCCTTCGCCCTCGCGCTGGAGGTGGAGCAGCCCTGGGCCGAGCAGTTCGCCGACGTCTTCGACCGGCTGCGCGGCGAGACCGGCAGCGACTGGCACCCGGGCTGGTACGCCGGGCGCTGGGACGCGGGCAACCCGGTGAAGATGAGCCGGGCCGTGGGCAGCTCGCTCAATTCGGCCATCGCCTCCGCTGCCACGCCGCCGGGTTCCTCCTCGGGCAGCGGCGGCGGCGGTTCCTCCGGCGGCGGCGGAGGCGGCGGCGGAGGCGGCGGCTGGTAGTGGCTCAGCCGATGTAGTGGATGGCCAGACCGTTGATCAGGATGTGCAGGATATTGTCGATGATGATCAGCAGCCAGCCGGCCATCCAGGGCGGGGTCTCCGGGGGGAAGCCGGTCTGCGAGCACTCCGCCCAGGGCCGGGAGCCAGGCCAGGGCCGGTTCTTCAGCCAGGCGACGTAGCGCGCCACGTGCCAGCGGTCCAGCACGAAGTGGCTGCCCGCGATCACCGCAAGCGTCCAGGGATCCTGCGTGATGAACAGGAACGGCAGCACGTAGAACAGGCAATGCACCAGGGCGGCGAGTGAGCGGCGGGTCTTCTCCCGCACCATCCAGTCGCTCTGCAGGAGATAATCGCCGACCGCGTGCGCGACGAGTTGATCGGCGGTGAACATGTGCTCTCCCGGATGAAGTCCCGGATGCTGTCCCGGTGACGGAATACGGCCAGGGATCGGATCGGCCAGCCCCCGGCCGGCAGTATAGCCTCCGGCGAGGCGGGCGGCATGCACCAACGGCGGCCGTGCTATATTTCGCAACGGGGGGCATTCGTCCCATATAAAAGAACGACAACCGGCCGGCCTGGCGACGGGCCCGGCCGGGCAGAGGGGGATTCCAGCATGTTCGAGGCCTGTCGGGGATCGCGTCGGCCCGCGCTTGCCGGTGCGCTGGCGGTCGCGGTGCTGCTGGCCGGTTGCACCGAACCGAATGCATCCGAGGGGGATGACGCGGTCCGCAGCAGTCCGGCTCCGCCGGCGGCCGTCTCCGCGCTCGGCCGCCTGGAGCCGAAACACGGCATCATCACGGTGTCCGCGCCCTCCGAGCCGCAGGCGATTTCCGGCACCATACTCGCCGAGTTGCTGGTCGAGGTCGGCGACGACGTCGAACGGGGCCAGCTGCTGGCAGTATCCGATACGGCCACCCTGCACGAGGCGGAGATCGCACAGACGGAAGCCGAACTCGCGCTGGCGCGGCAGGAAGCGCAAGCCGCCGCGAGCGTGGCCGACGCCACCTGCGTGCGGGCGGGCGTCGCCGGACGCGAAGCGGCGCGCCTGATCCGGTTGCGCGAGCAGGATCTGGCCTCCGAGGACGAGACGGACCGCGCCCGCGGCGACGCCGAGGCCTACTCCGCCGACTGCACGGCGGCGCGCAGCCATGCGACGGTAGCGGAATCGGCCGTCGCCGTGACCGAGGCGCGGCTGGCGCGTCACCGCATCGAACTTCGCCGTTCCCATATCCATGCGCCGACGGACGGCCGGGTGCTTGCCATCAATGCGCGTCCGGGCGAACTGGTCGGCATGGTGGTGGGCATGGAAGGCATCCTGGAGCTCGGCCGGGTAGACCAGATGTACGCCATCGCCGAGGTCTACGAGACCGATGTCGCGCGCCTGCGTCCGGGCCAGAAGGCCACCGTGACCAGCGCCGCCCTGCCCCGCCCGCTCGGCGGCCGGATCGAGCGCATCCGACCCAAAGTCCAGAAGCAGGACGAAACGCATACGGACCCGGCGGCACGCAAGGATGCCCGCATCGTCGAGGTCGAGGTGGCTCTGGAGGAGTCCGCGCCGGCTGCCGGCCTGACCCACCTCCAGGTCGAAGTGATCTTCCAGCCCTGACGGGCGGCGGCAGGGATGAGCAGGGCACCGATCGGCTGGCTACAGTTGCGCCATCGCCCCGTACGGCTGCTGGTGGCCATCGCGGGTATCAGTTTCGCCGTGCTGCTGATCATGATGCAGCTGGGCTTCCGCTCGGCGTTATTCGAAAGCGCCGTGCGCTTCCAGGAACGCTTCGACTACGACGTGGCCCTGTTCAGCCCGGACAGCGTCTTCATCGTGCGCCCGCAGCCGTTCTCGATCCGCCGCCTCTATCAGGCGCTGGCGCTCGAGGAAGTGACCGACGTGACCCCGGTCTACATTTTCCCGGCGGTCTGGAAGAGCCCGTGGGGCGCCGACCGGCGCAGTATCAATGCCGTCGGCATCGATCCGGAGAAAGACGTGCTCAGGACGCCGGGCTTCAGCGAGAACCTGCCGCTGCTCACCCGCCAGGATACGGTCATCTTCGATTCACTGGCCCGGCCCGAATTCGGGCCGGTGGCCGCAGAGCTGGCCGCCCGGGGCACGCTCACCACGGAAGTGAACGACCGCCAGGTCGACGTCGCCGGCGTATTCGAGATGGGCACCAGTTTCGGCATCGACGGCACCATCATCACGAGCGACGACAACTGGCTGCGCCTGTTCCCGGAACGCCCGAGGAACGACATCCAGCTCGGACTGATCCGCCTGGTCGAGGGCGCCGACGCGGATGCGGCACGCGACCGGTTGCGCGCGTACCTGCCGGGGGACGTGCTGGTCATGACCAAGCAGGACTTCATCGACAGGGAAACCGCTTACTGGGGTTCCGCCACGCCGATCGGCTACATATTCGCCTTCGGCGCCATCATGGGCTTCGTCGTGGGCGCCATCATCGTCTACCAGATCCTGTTCGCCGACGTCTCCGAGCACCTGAACGAGTACGCGACGCTGCGGGCCATCGGCTACTCCAACCGCTTCGTCTCGGGCATCGTGCTGCAGCAGTCGGTGATACTGGCCGTACTCGGATTCCTGCCGGGACTCGCCATCGTCCACTGGCTCTACGGCACTGCTGCCGGCGCCACCAATCTGCCCATCTACATCACCTGGGAACGCACGCTGAACGTGTTCCTGATGACGCTGGCCATGTGTTCCATCTCCGCGCTGCTGGCAGTGCGCAAGGTACGCCGGCTCGATCCGGCGGAGGTGTTCTGATGGACGCGCCGATCACGGTGGCCGAACTGGATCACAGCTACGGCAAGGGCGCTCTCAGGAAACAGATCCTGTTCGGCATCACCACCGAAATACCGGCCGGCGAGATCGTCATCGTCACCGGCCCGTCCGGCTCCGGCAAGACCACGCTGCTTACCATCGTGGGAGCGCTGCGTTCCGCACAGAGCGGCAGCGTGCGGGTACTCGGCGAGGAACTCCGCGACGCCAAAGCGCGCCGGCTGGAGAGCGTGCGGCGGCAGATCGGCTTCATCTTCCAGCAGCACAACCTCCTCGGTGCGCTCACGGCGCAGCAGAACGTCGAGCTGGGACTGCGCATGGCGCGACGAATGCGGGGTGCCGCGCTGCGACGCCGGGCCGCCGCGATGCTCGAGTCCGTCGGCATGGCCGAGCACCGGGACAAGAAGCCCGAGCAACTCTCCGGCGGCCAGCGCCAGCGCGTGGCCATCGCCCGGGCGCTCGGCGCGGAGCCGCGGCTGCTGCTCGCCGACGAGCCCACCGCCTCCCTCGACAAGCAGTCCGGCCGCGAAGTGGTCGAGCGCATGCAGGCTCTGGCAAAGGAGCACGGCACCACAATCCTCATGGTCACCCACGACAACCGCATCCTGGACGTAGCCGACCGGATCATGCACCTGGAGGACGGGCGGCTGCAGACATTCACTGATGCGGTGATCGCCAATACCGAACACATGATGCAGATGCTGGCGGAGAACCGGCACAAACAGCCGCTGGAGAGCGTGGTGGAGGAGATGGACGAGACTCGTTTCCGCGCCTCCCTGGCGGAACTCACCCGGGAATCCCAGCACTTCCTCCAGGCCACGCAACTCGCCAAGGACCAGGCCTTCCAGAGCATGCTCGAGCGCGCGCTGCGAGCCTTCACCGCCCGTGTTGCGCGGCTGCTCGACGCCGAACGGGCCTCGCTCCTGCTCGTGGACCGGGAGACGGGCGAACTCGTCCTGCGCGTCTCCCAGGACCTGCCGGAGATGGAAGAGATCCGCATCCCGCGCGGCACGGGCATCGCCGGCGCCGCAGCGGAGTCCGGCGAGACCATTCGCATCGACGACGCCTACGCCGACGAGCGGTTCAATCCCGAGGTGGACCGACGCACCGGTTTCCGCACCCGCACCGTCCTGTGCGTGCCGCTGCGCGACCACGACGGCGAGGTATTCGCCGTCACCCAGTTGTTGAACCGTCGAGACGGCCGGCCTTTCGATGCCGCCGACGAGGAGAGCTTCTCCGCGCTGGCCGAATCCCTCGGCGTGATCCTGGAAACACTGCACCGGCTCGACCGGGAGCATCCTGCCCGCGGAGGTGACGTATGAGTTTTCCCCACGATCTGCTGGAAGACGCGGCTCGGCTCGCCGACTACCAGGGCTGGAGCGAGGAGGTATACCGGGACTTCCTGCGCCTGCAGCGGGGCGAGATGAGCCCGACGGAGTTCGATGAGAAATATCACTGGCAGCGGGCCATCCTGAACATGGACATGACCGGCTTCACCGCCAGCGCACTGCACGAGGGCGAGCTCGAGAGCCTGCTGCGCATCCTCGACGCCCAGAAGGTCTGCCTGCCGGTATTGGAAGAGCACGGCGCGGGGCTGGTGCGCTGCTTCGCCGACGACATAGTCGCGCTGTTCGAGTCCACGGACGCCGCCCTGGACGCGGCTTTGGAGGTACACCGGCGCATCGAGCTATTCAACGCCTCGCCGCTGGCCTCCCGGCATCCCACCCGCTGCTGCGCCGGCATCGGCTTCGGCACCGTCTTCGCCATCGGCCCGAACCTGGCCCAGGGCGAGGAGATGAACAAGGCCTCGAAACTGGGCGAGGACATCGCCCGGGCCGGCGAGACGCTGCTCACCGAGCGCGCCCGCGCTGCGCTCACCCACCGGGACGACGTGGAGTTCGAGCAGCAGGACCAGGACGATCAGCTGTTTCCGTTCTACCGGGCGGTGCCGGCGGCCAGGTGAGCGGCTACCAGTCGTAGTACGCGTTCAACGACAGGTTGCGGCCCGCCGCATCGACGCCCGAACCGTGGGTCCGGTAGGCCTTGTCGAACACGTTCTCCGCGGCCAGTCGGAGGCGCCAGTTCCCTTCGCCACGGTAGGTGGCATCGAAGTTGAGCGTGGTCCAGCCGGGCGTGCCCTCCGGGTCGATACGGACGTCGCGGATGTCTCGGGGCGCGAGGCGGTCCTGTTCGGCAGCGAACTCCACGTAAGACTCCAGCGCCAGCCGATCATCCGGCTCGTAGCTGAGCCCCACCCGGCCGTTCAGCGGCGGGATGCGGTCGGCCGGTTCCGCCTCGCTGCCGGGCTCCCGTTCCTCGCCATAGGTGTAGTTCACGACGGCATCCAGCCTCCATCGTTCGCCCCAGTCGAAGCGAAGGCCGGACTCGATTCCCCAGATCTCGGCCTCGGCGAGGTTCCGGCTCTGCACGATATCCCGCCCGTCCGGCGTGGTCTCCCCGGTCAGGACGGAGGTTATGCGGTCCCGATAATCGAGCCGGTAGACCATGAACTCGAACTGCCAGCCTTCGCCGGCCCCCTTGAAGCCGACGTCGTACTGATAGACCTGCTCCGGACCGAGGGAAGTGTTCGCCACATTGAACCGATTACCCGGGCGCGGCCCGAGCGTGCCGAGGTCGAAGATATTCGGCGCGCGGAAGCCGCGGCCCGCGTTCGCCACCAGGTTCCAGCGGTCGGTCAGCCGATACACCCAGCCGATATCGCCGCTGACGTCGTCGGGTGTCAGCGTCACCGCCGGAGAGTTCGCAGTCTCCGCCAGCTCTATGCGGGCCGAGCTGAAGCGCAGGCCGCCCGAGATGCGATGGCGCTCGCCGATATCGCGCAGCGCATGGACGTACGCCGCGCGCTGCTCCATCGTCGAGCCGTCGGGGAAGCGGGCCGCCACCGTCTCCGTTTCGCCGCTAGCGAGATCCAGCGCCGCCCGCGTGCTGTCGACCGTGTCGTAGTACCACTCGGCCCCGTACGTCCAGCTGGTCTCGCCCGCCTCGCGCGCGCCGTTCAGGGTGACTCCGAAAAGGTCGCTGCGGTTATCCTCGAAGCGGCGCACGTCCGAGCCAGCCTCCCGGTTACGGCGGTCATCCACGACCCGCTGCCAGCCGACGTCCAGGGTCCAGTCCGTCGCGAACGGACCGTTGCGGCGCTCTCCCTGGACGTGCACGAACCGGCGTTCGTTGGGTTCGAAATAGAATTCGGCCGAGGAAGGCTCCGTCTGCCCGAACCCGGGCACGAGCTCGTCCACGCGCGGCGTCTCCGGCTGGCGCAGGTACTGCAAGTCGACGAACCAGCCCACGTCGGCTGAAGGCCGACCGGCGAAGGCGAGCCGGGCCGCCTGCGATTCGAAGCCGCTCGGGCTGATCCGTTCCCCGTCGCCGGTGCGCCGATCGCCGATGTCGCGGTAATCGACGCTCGCCAGTACGCCCAGACGCTCGGTGCCCGCTTCCATGTCGGCCGCGACGTAGCGGGCGCGTTCCGCCGTATCGGCGCCCAGCGCCAGGCGGCCGCGGCGCTGATACTCGCCGCCCTCGAATACCGGTTTCCTAGACAGCACCTGCACCACGCCGCCCATCGCGTCGCTGCCGTAGAGCGAGGCCTCGGAGCCCCTAACGACCTCGATGCGTTCCACCCAGGACGGGGCGACCAGCGCCAGGTACTGGGTGGGAGCGTTACGGAATATCGCATTGTTGAGGCGCATCCCGTCGACCAGGTGCAGCACTTCGGAACCCTTCAGGCCGCGGATGATCGCCACGCCCTGGCCAGGCGTGGTCTGCTGCAGATAGACCCCGGTGGTCTGGCCGAGCGCGTCGGTCACCAGGGTCTCGGCCGCGATCTGATCGGCAGCTATCAGGGTGACGCCGGTCGGCACGTCGGTCACCGTGGTGGGTATCCGCGTTGCCGTCACCTGTATCTCGTCGATGGCCTCCTCCGCCGAGACAGGAGCAGTGATCAGGCCGATCACGAGACCCGCCGTAAGTAGCCGAACAACCATGCCGTGACTTTCCCTGTATTGGTGCAATACGCCGGGGCAGACCACGATGCGGCCCCCGCGCACAAAGCGCGCTAGGATAACCGGGAAAGCAGGGTCGCGCCCAGCATCCGCAGCCGGTCGAGTCGTTACTGGCCTTCGGAGCGCTATGCTAGACTCCCTGCGCCTCGAGCGGCACGGCGGGCGGAGCGATGAGCAACTTCATACAGGAACTGCGCCGACGGAACGTGTTCCGCGTCGCCGGCCTGTACGTCGGTGTTTCCTGGATTCTCATCGAAGCGTCCAGCGTGCTGCTGCCCACCTTCGAGGCGCCGGAATGGGCGCTGCGCTGGCTGGTCATCATCACGTTCATCGGCTTCCCGGTGGCGCTGATACTCGCCTGGGTTTTCGAGATTACCGAGCGCGGCGTGCTCCGCGAGTCGGAGGTCGACGCCACGACCAAGCCACTGGTCGGCGGACGCCAGGCCGACTTCATCGCCATCGGCGTCCTCTCCGTGGCACTGATATTCTCCGTCTACCTGAATATCACCCGGACCACGACAGTGGAGTCGGTGGAGATGGAGCCCACCTCGGTGCTGATCGCCGACTTCGAGAACGCCACCGGCGACCCGCTGTTCGACGGGCTGCTGGAGCAGGCCCTGAACATCGGCATCGAGTCGGCGCCGAACATCACGGCGTACCTGCGCAACGCGGCGGAGACGGTGGCCAGACAGGTTTCGCCGGATACGAAAGGCATCAGTGCCCAGGTGGCACGGCTGATCGCGGTCCGCCAGGGCATCGACCTGGTGCTGGCCGGCCGCATCGCACAGGCGGGCTCGGGTTACGAGCTGAGCCTGCAGGCCATCGACCCGCAGAGCGGCGAGGTGGTTTCCGAGACGAGCCGTGCGGCGAAGGCGAAGGACGCCGTACTCGCCGCCGTGGGCGAACTGTCCGGTGACATCCGCGAGGCCCTGGGCGACGCCACCCTCAAGAGCGGAGAGGAGGCCACGGCCGAGACGTTCACCGCGGCATCCATCGAGGCGGCACAGGCGTATACCACCGCCATCGACTTCGCCTACGAGGGTGATCACGACGAGGCCATCGCGAAGTTCCGGGAGGCCACGGAGATGGATCCGCGCTTCGGCCGCGCCTACTCCGGCTGGGCGCTCAGCGCTTTCAAGCTGGGCCGGCAGGAAGAGGCCGAAGAACTGTGGAAGAAAGCCCTGTCCCTGATGGACACGATGACCGAGCGCGAGCGGCTGCGGACACAGGGCCTTTATTATTCGGTGGTGACCGGCAACATCGACAAGGCCATCGAGAGCTTCGAGCGCCTGGTGGAGAAGTACCCCGCCGACGCGGCCGGCCACAACAATCTGGCGGTGTCCTACTTCCTCGGACTGGAGTTCGACAAGGCGGCGGAACAGGGTAGCGACATCCTCGAGATTTACCCGACCAGCGAGCTCTATCGGACCAACTACGCGCTTTATGCGATGTACTCCGGGGAGTTCGAAAAGGCGAGAACGGAAGCGCAGAAGGTGCTGGAGCGGAATCCGGATTACGGCTCCGCCTACCTGCCGCTGGCCATCGGCGCCCTGGCCCAGGGCGAGCCGGAAGCGGCGCGGGAGGCCTACCGCAAGATGGCAGAGGCCTCGAAGAGCGAGCACGGCCCGTCGCTCGCGAAGCTGGGCCTGGCGGACATCGACATTTTCACCGGCCGCTTCGACTCCGCCCGCCGGATCCTAACGGAGGCTATCCAGACGGATATCTCCAATGAGAACACGCGCGCGGCGGCCAGGAAATACCTCGCTCTCGCGCACGCCTGGCTGGCAGAGGGTCAGTACGACGAGGCCGCCGCCGCAGTGGAGGAAGGCCTCGCGCTGGCATCCGGCCTCGCCGAGCGGGTGCCCGCCGGCATCATCTACGTGATCACCGAACGTCTGGAGAAAGCGGGGGAGATCGCGGACGACCTGGCGAGCCAGCTACAGCCCCAGAGCCGGGCCTACGGCCTGATGCTGAA
>CAYQZN010000035.1:0-16761 GCA_964421805.1 uncultured Woeseiaceae bacterium | reverse complement strand
TGCTGAAGCCGATCGCGATCAACCGGGGCGCCGGGCGCAGCGCCGTGCGCCAGGTCATCAGTCAGGGCGGCGCGCGCCTGCGCGAGGGCATCTGGGTGATGATCTTCCCGGAAGGCACCCGCATGCCGGCCGGTCAGACCCGGCGCTACGGAGTCAGCGGTGCAGCGCTGGCGGCAGCGACGGGCAGGAAGATCGTGCCGGTGGCCCACGATGCCGGGCACTACTGGCCGCGGCGGGGCTGGCTGAAGAAGCCCGGAACTGTGACGTTCGTGATCGGCGAGCCGGTCGACGCGCAGGGCCGGGATTCCCGGGAGGTGAACCGGGAGATCCAGGACTGGATCGAGAAAACCATCCGCAATATCGACGATATCGCTGCCAGTGCCGCCGAAGCGGAACGGGATGCGGCTGCGCGTTGCGGCGGCACGGACGACCAAACCGGCGAAGGCGGGCAGACACAAGGCCGCCGCTCCGGGCCGGCGGACAAGCACCCGCGTCAGGGCGAGACGGGACAGGCTGCAGGAACCGACGGAGCGGAACAACCAACCGATGAGCGCGCAGCATCCGGCCAGGCATCAGGGCCCGTGCAGCCGAAACGACCGGCGCAGTCGCCTGCATCCTCCGGCTCCGCGGACGACTCGGACGACTCGGACGACTCGGCTGGGTCGGGTGCATCCGACTCGGGCCGGCCGGGGGAATCACGCCGCCGCTGAGTCCGGTCAGACGTCGAGGTTGGAGACGGCCAGCGCGTTGTCTTCGATGAACTCCCGCCGCGGCTCCACCTGATCTCCCATCAGCGTGGTGAAGATCTCGTCGGCGCGCACCGCGTCCTCGATGCGTACCTGCATGAGGCGGCGGGTCTCCGGGTTCACGGTGGTATCCCAGAGCTGATCCGGATTCATCTCGCCCAGACCCTTGTAGCGCTGCACCGACTGTCCCCGGCGCGCCTCGGTCATGAACCATTGCACGACCTCGCCCAGGCTCGCGATCTCCTCCCGGCGCTCGCCGCGCTGCACGTAGGCGCCGTCGCCGATCAGCCCCTGCATCTGCTCGCCCAGGGACGCCATGCGGCGGTACTCCGCGGACTCGAAGAACTCCTTGGGGATGTAGCGGGTGGTGGTGAGGCCGTGCTGGGTGTGATGGATGGCGATGCGGGTGCCTTCGCCGCCGTTGTCACCGCGCTCCAGCGTCGCCTCGTAACTGCCGCCGTTGGAGTCCCGGCTGCTCCGCGCGGGTCCCTTGGGCAGGGACTCGGACAGCGAACGAGTCCATTCTTCCATTCGGTCAATATTCGACACAATATCCTCGTCGACCCGGGGCACCTCCAGCATCGCCCGCAGCACGGTCTCGTTGTAGCGTCGAGCCAGTCGGTCGATGATGGCCTGCACGGTCATGTAGTCCCGGGACAGCGTCTCGAGCGCGGAGCCGGACATGGCCGGCGCCTCGTCGTTGACGTGCAGCTCGGCGCCCTCGAGAGCGGAAGTCAGCAGGTACTCCGTGAGCTCGGCGTCGTCCTTGAGGTAGACCTCCTGCTTGCCCCGCTTGATCTTGTACAGCGGCGGCTGGGCGATGTAGATGTGCCCGCGCTCGATCAGCTCGGGCATCTGCCGGTAGAAGAAAGTCAGCAGCAGCGTGCGGATGTGGGAGCCATCGACGTCGGCGTCCGTCATGATGATGATGCGGTGGTATCGAAGCTTGTCGGGATCGAAGTCGTCCCGGCCGATGCCGCAGCCGAGCGCCGTGATGAGCGTGCCGACTTCCGCGGAAGAAAGCATCTTGTCGAAACGCGCTTTCTCCACGTTCAGGATCTTGCCCTTCAGCGGCAGAATCGCCTGGGTACGGCGGTCGCGGCCCTGTTTGGCGGAGCCGCCTGCGGAGTCGCCCTCCACCAGGAACAGCTCGGACAATGCGGGGTCCTTCTCCTGACAGTCCGCCAGCTTGCCCGGCAGGCCGGCGACATCCAGGGCGCCCTTGCGCCGGGTCATCTCGCGTGCCTTGCGCGCCGCCTCCCGCGCCCGCGCCGCATCCAGGATCTTCGCGACGATGGCCTTCGCTTCCTGCGGGTACTCCAGCAGGAAGTCCTCCAGTGCCTCGGCCATGGCGGATTCGACGATGCCCTTCACCTCCGAGGAGACCAGCTTGTCCTTGGTCTGGGAGGAGAACTTCGGATCCGGCACCTTCACGGACAGGACTGCGGTCAGGCCTTCGCGGGAATCGTCGCCGGCGGGCGTGACCTTCTCCTTGCGCCCGGACATCTCGCGCTCGATGTATCCGTTCAGCGTCCGCGTCAGCGCACTACGGAACCCGGCCAGGTGCGTGCCGCCATCCCGCTGCGGGATGTTGTTGGTGTAGCAGAACATGATCTCCTGGTAGGCATCGTTCCATTGCATCGCCGCTTCCACGGTGACGCCCTCACGCTCCGCCTCGATGTGGATCACGCTGTCGTGGATGGTGGTCTTGTTCCGGTTCAGGTGCTCGACGAAGGCCCGGATGCCGCCCTGGTACTCGAAGACGTCGTGCTGATCGGTGCGCTCGTCGACCAGCTCGATGTGCACGCCCGAATTCAGGAACGAGAGCTCGCGCAAGCGTTTCGCCAGGATGTCGTAGCTGAATTCGATGTTGTTGAAGATCGTGTCGCTCGGGCGAAAGCGAATGATGGTGCCGCTCTTCTCCGTCTCGCCGACGATCTTCAGCGGGCCGGTCGGCTCGCCCATCCGGTATTCCTGGTAGTGGATCTCGCCGGCCCGGTAGATGGTGAGACTGAGCTGTTCGGACAGTGCGTTCACCACCGACACGCCCACGCCGTGCAGGCCGCCGGAAACCTTGTACGAATTGTCGTCGAACTTACCGCCGGCATGGAGGATGGTCATGATGACCTCGGCCGCGGACCGACCCTCCTCCGGGTGGATATCGACGGGGATGCCGCGCCCGTCGTCGGACACCGTCACCGATTCGTCGGCATGGATGGTGACAACGATGTTGCTGCAGTAACCCGCCAGGGCTTCGTCGATACTGTTGTCGACGACCTCGAAGACCATGTGATGGAGGCCGGTCCCGTCATCGGTGTCTCCGATGTACATACCGGGCCGTTTGCGCACGGCCTCCAGGCCCTTTAAGACCTTGATATTACTGGAATCGTAGGTATTCTGATCGGCCATTCGGCACCCTCCGGATCAAGCGCGCCATTATAGCATCCCTGAGGGCTGGGCGGGTCGGCGGCGTGGGCGCGGGCCGGCCTGGGGGGCCGGGATCAGTCCGCGGCGGTGACCTCGCCCTGTTCCACGTGAAACACCCGGGTGCCGTCCGGCAGCGACACCGCCTCCTGCGTCAGCGCGGTCACGATCAGCTGGCTGCTCGTCTCCAGGACGCACCCCATCAGACCGTCAAGGGACGCACTGTCCAGTTCCGCCGCCGGATCGTCCACCAGCAGCACCGGGGGATCGCCCAGTTTTTCCGCCATCAGTCGGGTCTGGGCTAGCACCAACGCAGAGCCGAACAACTTTTGCTGGCCACGCGAGACCTGTTGCCTCGCACTTCTGTCCCGATACACCAGCCTCAGATCGGCCCGGTGCGGACCCACGGTGGTCGTTCCCTGCTCGCGATCACGCTCCCGAGCCGCCTCCAGGGCGCCCTCGAGTCCGCTCCCCTCGGTCCATCCGCTCCGGTACTCGCAGGCGACGGCACCGGACAGCAATTTCTCGCCGAGCTCGACGAACGCCTCGGACAGTGCCGTCACATGCCGTTGCCGCAAGCCGCCTACCGCCTCGCCGGCGGTTACCAGTTCCGGTTCCCACGCCCTCACCGCCTGCTCGCCCAATCCTTCTCGCAGCGCCGCATTCCGTTGCCTCAACGCCCTCCGATAGCGCCTCCAGGCATCCAGAAATCCATGTTCCACGTGAAACACACCGTAATCCAGGAAACGACGCCGCACCTCCGGGCCATCCGAAACCAGCCTGTGAATTTCCGGGTCGATCACCTGTACCGCCAGCATCTCCGCCAGCGCCGCAAGGCTGTCAGCCGGTTGCCGGTTCACCCGGACGGCCAGCTGCCCCCGGCCCGCCTCTATCCCCAGCCTGTGTTCCCGGTCTCCGGCGCGCACGATTGCCGCAACCGTGAAATGGCCGGCGCCGTGCCGCACCAGCCCATCCGTGCGAGTCCCCCGGAATGACCGACCACGGCTCAGAAAGCCGATGGCCTCCAGCAGGCTCGTCTTCCCGCTTCCGTTCGGTCCGTAAATGAGATTGCTGTGCGCCGCCAGCTCGAGACGAGCCGACCCGATACACCGGAAATCGGCAATATCGACCCTGACCAGGCTCACCGGGCGACTCCCCGGCCGGCTTCTACAGCCGCATCGGCATGACGACGAACTTGCTGTCGTCCTTATCGAGATCGGTGACCAGGCAACTGCTGTTGTTATCCGTCAGCCCGAGCTTCACCGACTCGGATTCCACCGCCGCCAGCGCGTCCAGCAGGTAATTGACGTTGAAGCCGATCTCGATGTCTTCCCCGCTGTACTCGACCTCGATCTCTTCCTCGGCCTCTTCCTGTTCCGGGTTATGCGCCTGGATCACGACCCCGCTATCCTTGATGTCCAGCCGGATACCGCGGTATTTCTCGTTCGACAGGATCGCCGCACGCTGCAACGCATGCCGCAGCGTCCCCCGATCCGCCGTCAGCACATTCGGCGGCTCCTGCGGGATCACCCGCTCGTATTCCGGGAACCGCCCGTCGATCAGCTTCGAGGTGAACCGGATCCCGTCAACCTGGATGCGGATGTGGTTCGAGCCGATATCGATGGTCAGGTCGCCGCTGCCATCGAGCAGCCGCTGCAACTCGATCACACCCTTCCTCGGCACAATCACCTGCTGTGCCGGCAGATTCTGATCCGGCACCGCCACCTCACACAGCGCCAGCCTGTGCCCGTCGGTCGCCACCGCGCGCAGGTAATGCTCCCCGGTCTCCAGCAGCATGCCGTTAAGGTAATAACGCACATCCTGCTGTGCCATCGCGAAATGGGTCTTCTCGAGCAGCCGCTCGACTGCCTCCCGCGGCAGGCTGAAGCTCTGACCGGCCTGGATGTCTTCGACCGTGGGAAACTCCGCCGCCGGCAGTGAGGAAAGGTTGAACCGGCTGCGCCCCGCCTGCACCTGAACCCGCTCGCCTTTCACCGCCACCGATATGGTCACGCCATCGGGCAAGGCCCGGCAGATGTCCAGCAGTTTCCGCCCCGGCACCGTGATCTCGCCTTCGCTCTCCACGTCGACGTCGGCACTCGCCACCAGCTCCACTTCCAGGTCCGTGGCCGTCACCAGGAGTTGATCGTTCTTCACCACCAGCAGCATGTTCGCCAGTATCGGCATCGTCTGACGCCGCTCCACCACGCCGATGATGGCCTGAAGGGGTTTCAGCAAGGTCTCCCGGGGAGCAGTGAACTTCATCGATTCCACCTGTTAATAAATATTGAATATTTAGAATTTTATTATCGTTATTAGCCCGCTCCCGGACTGTGTATAAACGATAAAAAGCTTTTTAAAACAATATCTTAAATGATTTTTTCCTGCTCATAACCCGGCCGGTAACCTCGTCGCCACCTGTGTACCAACTGTGGATAAAAACACCGTCGACGGTTACCAACAAGTTATCCACATCATCCGGTCAGGGTTCTCAACAGGTTCAGATAATCCTCTTCCACCCGGCTCTCCGTCTCCCGCAGCCCCTTCACTCGCCGGCATGCGTGCAGCACCGTGGTGTGGTCGCGCCCGCCGAAAGCGTCGCCGATCTCCGGCAGGCTGTGATTGGTCAGCTCCTTCGCCAGGCTCATCGCGATCTGACGCGGGCGCGTGATCGAACGGCTGCGCCGCTTCGACAACAGATCCGCCACTCGGATCTTGAAATACTCGGCCACGGTCTTCTGGATATTCTCCACTGTGACCAGTTTGTCCTGCAGCGCCAGCAGATCCCGAAGTGCTTCCTTGGTGAAGTCGAGGGTGATGGACCTGCCCGTGAAGCGTGAATTCGCGATCACCCGCCGCAACGCACCTTCCAGCTCGCGGACGTTGGAGCGGATGCGCTTGGCGATGAAGAATGCCACCTCTTCCGGCAACACGACGCCCTCGTTCTGTGCCTTGCTCATCAGGATCGCCACCGATGTCTCCAGCTCCGGCGGCTCGATGGCCACGGTCAGGCCCCAGCCGAAACGGGACTTCAGGCGCTCCTCCAGTCCGGTCACCTCTTTCGGATACCGGTCACAGGTGAGGATGATCTGACGCTGGCCCTCGAGCAGAGCATTGAAGGTATGGAAGAACTCCTCCTGGGAGCGCTCCTTGCCGGCGAAGAACTGGATGTCGTCGATAAGCAGCGCGTCGAGAGACCGATAGGTCCGCTTGAACTCGCTGATGGTGTTGTGCTGAAGGCCCTTCACCATGTCGCCGACGAAACGCTCGGAATGCACGTAGCACACCCGTGCCTCCGGGTTGCGCGCGAGCATCAGGTTTCCCACCGAATGCATCAGGTGGGTCTTGCCGAGGCCGACGCCGCCATAGATGAACAGGGGATTGTAGGCCTTGCCGGGGTTCTCACCCACCTGCGAGGCTGCCGCCCGGGCAAGCTGGTTGCTCTTGCCCTCGACGAAGTTCTCGAACGTGAATTGCGGGTTCAGACGGCTCTCGATGGGCTGCGGCCGCGGGCCGCCGCCCGTTCTGGGGGGCGGCGCCGCCACCGTAGCCGGCGCTGCAGCCCGAGAACCACCCCTGGATCCCACTTCTATGATGACTTTGGCGTCGGCATCGGCGTTGGTCACCACCTCGCTGATGCGCGCCAGGAAGTGTTCGCGCAGCCACTCCACCACGAACCGGTTCGGCGCCAGCAGCCGCAGGACGTCACCCTGCTCCACCGCCTGCAGCGGGCGGATCCAGGTATTGAACTGCTGCTCCGGCAGCTCCGATCGCAGCTGACGGACGCAGCGGTTCCATAGCGTAGTGTCGGTCTGCAACGGGATCCCCGGGTGACTCGAATGACTAAATCGAACAACGATTATTTTGCAGCTGTCCCGGATCGACACGCAGGCGCGCGGAAATCCGCGGGAGGACCGTCAAGTCTATACCGCATCCCCTGCGCTAATCTAGCGGCCGGCCGGCCGGGAAACGCGACCGCGCAAGTTGACATGGCCACAGCCCGTGCGTACCCTTCTCGCCCCCTTGTGACGGGTGCCTTCACCACCGGGACCGAAGACGATGAAACGTACCTACCAGCCCAGCAGAATCAAGAAGAAGCGAGCTCACGGTTTCCGTGCCCGCATGGCGACCAAGGCCGGCCGGCAGGTGCTGAAGCGTCGTCGGGCGAAAGGCCGCGCCCGCCTCACGCCCTGAGCCCATCCAACGGCTCATCCGGGCACGACGAGGGCAGCGACGCCCCGCGGCAATCTTCCGCGCAATCCTCCGCGCAGCACTCGGCACGATTCCCGCGGCAGGCGCGGCTCACCACCGGCGCACAATTCTCCCGTGTCTTCCGCCGCGCCGCCCGCAGCGCCGACGCCTATTTCACCGTGCTCGCGCATTTCCGCGATGAGGACGGCCCACGACTGGGCATGGCCATCTCCCGGCGCACCGCGAAAAGCGCGGTGGCGCGCAATCGCATCAAGCGCCTCATCCGCGAATCCTTCCGTCACGGGTGCGACCGACTGCCCTGCGCTGATATAGTTGTCATCAGCCGACCGCCGGCCGCCGCGGCCAGCAACAAGATGCTAACCCGAAGTCTCGAAACCCACTGGCGTCGCCTCCGTAGCCGCCGCCAGGGCGAGGGATGATCAACGCTCGCGCGCGGCCGCCCCGGCCGAGTACAAGAACCGCTTAACGACTGCCTGACAAGCGCCCATGGAAAACCAACGCCTCTTCATCTGGGCTCTGTTCGGGCTCATGGCTTTCATGACCTGGACAGCCTGGCAGCAGGACTATGCCCCGCGCCCGGAGCCGGCCGACCCGTCCTCGCAGCAGGCCGCCGAGCCTCTGCCCTCTGACGATGCGCTGGGCGCCGATTTGCCCGACGTGGGCGACGTGCCGACGCTGGACGCGGCGGACGGCGCTGCCGCTCCCCGGCCCGCCGACAGTGTCGCCGAGCCGGCGGAGACGCGTATCCGGGTGGTCACCGATGTGCTCGACGTGCTGATCTCGAGCAAGGGCGGCGACATTGTCTCTGCCGTCACGCGGCGCTACCCCGTGGCGAAAGACCGGCCCGACCAGCTGGTGCAGGTGCTGAATCCGTCTTCCCTCGAGCTGGCGGTGTTCCGCACCGGCCTGCGCACGGTCTCCGGAGATACGAATCAGCCGGAGCCGAATCACCGCGCCGAGTTCACCGCCGATCGCAGCGAGTATCGGCTCGGTGACGGCGAGGACGTGCTCGAGGTACCGCTCACCTGGGAGCGGGAAGACGGTCTCAGCGTCACGAAGATCTATCGCTTCGAGCGGGGCAGCTACATCATCCCGATGGAGCAACGTGTCACGAACGGCACGGGCGAAACCTGGGCTGCCGCTCCCTACGGCCAGATCGCGCACCGGATGCACGAGCAGGAACGGTCCATGTTCGACGTGGCCACTTATTCCTACGACGGGCCGGTGCTCTACAACGGCGAAAAGTACGAGAAGATCAAGCCGGACGACCTCCAGGACGACGGCCCCGTGCAGGCGCGCGCCGAGAACGGCTGGCTGGCAGCCATCGAGCACCATTTCCTGTCGGCCGTCGTGCCGCCTGCCGGCCAGGAATACCGCTACGACCTCAGCGCCCGCGGCGAGAACTTCCTGGCGAGCGCCATCGGCCCGGCCTACAGCTTCGCACCCGGCGAGACCGGCAGCCTCGGGATGACCCTGTTCGTCGGTCCCAAGATCCAGGATCAGCTGACCCAGGTGGCAGAGACGCTGAAGCTGACGGTCGACTACGGCTTCCTGACCATCCTGTCGCAGCCGTTGTTCTGGCTGCTGGACAAAGTGCACGACTTCGTCGGCAACTGGGGCTGGTCGATCATCATCGTCACGCTGCTCATCAAACTGGTGTTCTACAAGCTGACGGAGACCAGCGGTCGCTCCATGGCCAAGATGCGCAAGCTGCAGCCGCGCCTGAAGGCCATCCAGGAACGCTACAAGGACGACCGCCAGAAACTCTCCCAGGCGATGATGGAGCTGTACAAGCGGGAGAAGGTGAATCCGGCGGCGGGCTGTCTGCCCATCCTGGTGCAGATGCCGTTCTTCCTCGCCTTCTACTGGGTGCTGCTCGAGAGCGTGGAGATGCGCCAGGCGCCGTTCATGCTCTGGATCCAGGACCTCTCGTCACGGGACCCTTACTTCATCCTGCCCGTCCTGATGGGCGCGGCGATGTTCGGCCAGCAGAAGCTGAATCCGGCGCCCCCCGATCCCGTGCAGGCGAAGGTGATGAGCATCCTGCCCATCGTGTTCACCGTGTTCTTCGCGTTCTTCCCCGCCGGTCTGGTGCTCTACTGGCTCACCAACACGCTGCTCTCGATCGCCCAGCAGTGGCAGATCAACCGGGTGGTCGAGGCCGAGGACCGCAAGACGCGCCAGCCGAAGGCGAAGAAGAAAAGCGACGACGAAGGGTGACGCCCCGGCCGCCCCTCAGCGGCGCAGCCGGGTCTGCACGTGGATCTCGCCGTGCAGGCTGCGGTGTACCGGACAGCGATCGGCGATCTCGGTGATGCGCTCGAGCTGCTGGTCGGTGAGCTCGCCCTTCACCGTCAGCTCGCGTTCGAAGCGATCGATCCTGCCGTCGCGCTGCTCGCATTCCTCGCAGTCCTTCGCGTGGATCTTGTCGTGGCGCACGCTCACCGTCACCGATTCCAGCGGCAGCTTCTTGTGATCGGCATACATGCGGATGGTCATGCTGGTGCAGGTGGCCAGCGCGCCGCTCAGCAGATCGTAGGGCGTCGGTCCCATGTTCGTGCCGCCGTACTCCTCGGGCTCGTCGGCGATCAGCGTATGACCGGACAGGCTCACGTCGCTTCTGAAGCCGGAGGCGCCGGTGCGCGACACCGCTTCGCCGGCATCCGCGCCGAGGCGCAGGACCGGACGGTCGATATCGAGGTACTTCGCCGCCCAGGCGGCGAGCACGCGGCCGGCATAGCGGGAGTCCGGCTCGTCGCTCATCAGGTGGTCCGCCTGGTCCAGGCTGACGAAGCTCTTCGGGTGCATCGCGTTCGTGAACAGCAGGGTGGCGTTCTCGACGTCGACCACCGTATCCACGGGGGAGTGCAGGATCAGCAGCGGCCGGCGCAACTCGGCGACGGAGCCCGGCAGCTCGTGTTTGCCGAGGTCCTCGAGGAACTGCTTGCGGATGCGGAAGGTGCGGCCGCCCAGGTCCACTTCCGCTTCACCTTCCTGTTCGATCCGGTCCCGGTCGCCGGCCAACAGGTGCGCCACGTGCTCGGGGTCGGCCGGAGCGCCGATGGTGGCGACCGCACGCACGGTCTCCAGCTCTGCTGCCGCCTGCAGGACAGCGGTGCCTCCCAGGCTGTGGCCGATCAGCAGCTGCGGACTCTCGTGTTCCTCTCCCAGGTAGCGCACTGCGGCCAGCAGGTCCGAGACGTTGCTGGAGAAATTCGTCTCCGCGAATTCCCCCTGGCTCTGGCCCAGCCCGGTAAAATCGAACCTCAGGACGGCGTAGCCGTGATCGGCCATAACCCGCGCGATATTGACCGCCGCCTTCGCGTTCTTCGTGCAGGTGAAGCAATGTGCGAACAGTGCCCACGCCCGGGGCCGACCGGCCGGCTCGTCGATGAGGCCGGTGAGGGTGTCGCCGTTATCGTTACGGAATTTCACGGTGCGGGTTTTCATGCCGTCGTTCCTTCCTTCAGTGTCAGTCCGATGCGAGGCCAGAGTTCTCCGTGACCCCCGAGGATGACACCATTGTGGCACTCGCGACACCGCCCGGCCGGGGCGGCGTCGGCATCGTGCGCGTGTCCGGCCCCGGCGTGCCGCAGATGGTACAGGCCCTGTTCGGCGTCGTGCCGCCGCCCCGCAAGGCCCGGCTCGTCCACCTGGCCGGTGCCGAAGGGGGGCCCATCGATCACGGCCTCCTGCTGTACTTCGCCGCCCCGAACTCGTTCACCGGCGAACACGTGTTCGAATTCCAGGGCCACGGCGGGCCGGTGGTGATGCAGCTCGCCATCGAGCGATTCATGGAACTCGGTGCCCGCCTGGCCGAGCCCGGCGAATTCTCCCGCCGGGCCTTCCTGAACGACCGGCTCGATCTCGCTCAGGCCGAGGCCATCGCGGATCTCATCGCCAGCGGGTCGGCCCAGGCGGCCCGCGCTGCATTGCGTTCGCTGGAGGGCGAATTCTCCGCCGCCGTGCATCAGCTGACCGAGCTCCTGACCCAGCTGCGCATGTACGTGGAGGCGGCGATCGACTTCCCCGAGGAGGAGATCGATTTCCTGTCCGACCAGGCGCTGGCCGAGCGGGTGCAGGGCGTGGCCGCGGCCTTCGACGAACTCACTGCCCGGGCGGAACAGGGACGCCTGCTCGCCGACGGCATCACCGTGGTCATCGCCGGCCGCCCGAATGCCGGCAAGTCGAGTCTCCTGAACGCGCTCGCCGGCACCGAGACCGCCATCGTCACCGACATCCCCGGCACCACCCGGGATCTGCTGCGCGAGACCGTCGTCATCGACGGCCTGGCCGTGCATCTCACCGACACGGCGGGTCTGCGCGGCGACGCCGACCGGGTGGAGGCGGAGGGCATTCGCCGGGCCCGGGCCACCCTCGCCACGGCGGATCACGCACTGCTGTTGCTCGATGCCGCTGACCAAACCGCGCCGCGAGAGACCGTGACAGACGAGTTGCTCGGCGAGCTGCCGGACGACCTCGGCCACACGGTCGTGCTGAACAAAGTGGACCTGAGCGGGGAGGCGTCCGGACCGGCAGCGGACGGGGCGTTGAACATCTCCGCGAAGACCGGTGCCGGTCTCGATGCGTTGCGCACGCGGCTGCGGGCGGTGGCCGGCACCACGGATTTCGGCGAGGGCGCGCTGTCCGCCCGTCGTCGCCACCTGGAGGCCCTGGCCGAGGCGCGGGCCCGCTTCGACGCCGGACGGGCGCACCTGGAGACGAGCCGCGCCGGCGAACTGATGGCCGAGGAACTCCGTCAGGCGCAGATGGCACTCGGCCGCATCACCGGCGAGTTCACCAGCGACGATCTGCTGGGCCGCATTTTCTCGAGTTTCTGCATCGGTAAATGAACGCATGATCGATCCCGCCGAATTCCTGCTCTCCCTCGCCGAGATCGCCGTCGCGCTCGCGGGCTTCTCGGGCCTGATCGTGGCGATCCGCGCCACGGGCCCGAGCGGCTGGCATCCGCGGGACATCTGGTCACTGTCGTGGATGATGGGAGCCAGCGTCGGAACGATGTTCCTCGCCCTGCTGCCGCTCTGGCTCGCGGGGCTAGACTTTGCGCCGGCGGACGCCTATCGGGCCTCTGCCGTGGTGGCCTCCGTGTATTGCAGCGTCTTCCTGGTACTGATGACCTTGATCGGCAGGGTACTCAGCCTTCGCGGCTACCGGCGCCGCATCCCGTTTTTCCCGACGGCCATGGTGACGCTGCTCGGCCTTGCGCTGGCGGCGGCCGGTACGACGGCGGCGGGTCTGGTCCCCGCCTCCCGGCTGCATGGCGTCTATACCGGCGGACTGATCGCGCTGCTGCTGATCTCCTCGCTGGCGCTCGCCCTATTCCTGACCCTGCTGGCACGGGTCGTGAAAAAGCGCGGCGGCGAGCGCGGCGTTACCATGGCCCTCAGCGACGGGCCGGACCCGGCGGACGAGCAAGCAACCAGAGGGGGTTGATGCCAGCGTGAACACGGAATACTACGATGTGATCATCGTCGGCGCCGGTCTCTCCGGCATCGGCGCCGCCGCCCACCTCGCGCGGGAATGCCCGGGCAAGCGCTACCTCATCCTGGAGGGACGGGAGCGGATGGGCGGCACCTGGGACCTGTTCCGCTATCCGGGCATACGCTCGGACAGCGACATGCACACCCTGGGCTACGACTTCAAACCGTGGCGGGCGAAGAAGGCCATCGCCGACGGGCCCGCCATTCTCGACTACATCCGCGAGACGGCCGCCGAGCACGATATCGACTCACACATACGCTACGGCCACCGGGTGACGAAGGCGGCCTGGTCGAGCGCCGATGCTGCCTGGACGGTCGAGGCAGAGAAGACCGATACCGGCGAGACGGTCGCGGTAAGCGGCAACTTCCTGATGATGTGTTCCGGCTACTTCAGCTACGAGCACGGCTACACGCCGGACTTCCCGGGCCGGGAGCGCTTTCGTGGCGAGATCGTGCATCCCCAGCACTGGCCCGAAGACCTGGACTACCGGGGCAAGCGGGTGGTGGTGATCGGTTCCGGCGCCACGGCCATGACGCTGGTGCCCGCCATGGCGCGGGACGCCGGCCACGTGGTGATGCTGCAGCGCTCTCCAACCTACGTGGTCTCCCGCCCGGAGCGGGACGTCGTCGCGAATTTCCTGCGCAAGGTGCTGCCGGGCCGCGCGGCCTACGCGCTCACCCGCTGGAAGAACATCGGCCTGCAGCGCTGGTTCTACGGCCGCACCCGCAAGGCGCCGGAGAAGGTGAAGCGCCAGCTGCTGAAATGGGTGCGCGACGAGCTCGGCGACGACTTCGACGTGGAGAAGCACTTCACGCCGGATTACGATCCCTGGGATCAGCGCCTGTGCCTGGTGCCGAACAGCGACCTTTTTCGCGCCCTGCGGGCCGGCAGGGCCTCGGTCGCCACCGACGGGATCGAGTGCTTCACCGACACCGGCATCCGGCTCGCATCCGGTGAGGAGATCGAGGCCGACGTCATCGTCACCGCCACCGGACTGGACCTGATCGTCCTCGGCGGCGTGAGTTTCACCGTGGACGGCGCGGCGGTCGATTTCGCCGACACCGTGACCTACCGGGGCATGATGTATTCCGGCGTGCCGAACATGGTCTCCGTATTCGGCTACATCAATGCATCGTGGACTCTGCGTGCCGATCTGATCGAGCGTTTCGCCTGTCGCCTCGTCAATCACATGGCGGCTACCGGAACGGAGAGAGTTACGCCGCGGCTGCGGCCGCAGGACCGGGAGATGACGCTGAAGCCCTACGTGGAGGACTTCACGCCGGGTTACATGCTGCGGGTGATCCACCTCTTCCCGAAGCAGGGCGACCGGGAGCCGTGGACGAATCCCCAGGACTACCGCCGCGATCGCAGGACCTTGCTCGAGGGCCCGCTGGAAGACGGGGTACTCGAGTTCGCGGATTCCGGCGCGCCGGCGGTCGCCCGCGGGGAGGCGGACGCCGCCTAGCGGCCGGCCTCAGAACGGAATCGGGACGACGACGCTGACGGCGTCCGCTGTCTTCCGGCCGCGATTCCGGTACGAATGCGCCTGATCGCCGGGGAATGCCAGTACGTCGCCGGCGCCGACGACGAAGGCCTCGCCGGCCACGATCACCGTCACTTCGCCGGCGAGACAGTACAGGTACTCCTTCGTCCCGGCGACGTGGGGCGTCCCTGCCATCGAGGCGCCGGCGGCGATCTCGAGCCGATCGAGTTCCATTCCGCGCACCCGCTCCGGCAACAGCTTGCGCAGCCGGACGGCGCCGTGGCCGCGGCTCCTGACGGGAACGCCGGCGGCCCTGAGTAACTGGCATTCCGAGCGCGGCCGCGACAGGATTTCCTCTATACCGACCCCGAGCGCCGTGGACAGCAGCGCCAGATTGCCGAGGGAAGGATTGGCCCCGCCGGATTCGATATTGGTCACGGTGGAGCGGGGCATGCCGGCGCGAAGGGCGAGCTGCTCCTGACTCATGTTCCGACGTCGTCGCAGGCTCCTCACGTTCGCCGCGAGATAGCCGGATACCCTGGACTGGCTCATCTGCTATTACCCTGGCAACCTGACAATATATTGGCGTAACCGTTGGAATATTGCCAACGCTGAAGCACTCTCACGCCATCAGTCAGACAGAGGAACAGATCATGATCCAGGTGAACGCCATCGACCACATCAACGTGTCCGTGCGCGACCTCGCGCGATCCCTGCGGTTCTACACGGAGACTTTCGGACTGGAGCTGAAGGAGGACGGCCGGTCGGCCGACCGGCCCTTCGTCATCGTCGGCAAACCGGGGGTCGCTTATCTGGCGCTGCACGAGAGCGAAGACGCCGGCCCCGCCGCGCATCCGGCGATCAATCACTGGGGTTTCGTCGTGGGCGACCTCGACCCGGTGCTCGACCGGCTGGAGGCCGGCGGGGTGACGATCCGCTTCAGGGACGTCTACCCCCGGGGAGTGATCGATTACCCGCGGTCCCGGTCCGTCTACGTCGAGGACCCCGATGGTCACGAGATCGAATTGACCGAGTCGTTCGGCGGTGGCCTCGACTGACCCGGCGCAGCCGGAGACCGGCCCCGCGGGGCGGCCTCCGGCTCACTGCGACCGGGCGGCCCGGATTCTCTAACGGAAGCGAAACTGAATTCCCGCCGAGACCATCTCCACCTCCACGGTGTCGAGTTCGTAGCGGGTCCAGTCGCCGGTCACGGAGAAGTTACGGCCGAAGTCCACCCGCAGGCCCGCGCCGTAGAAGAAATTCTCGTCGCTCTCGTCGAAGCGGATGTCGTCCACGCGATTCTCGCTGTCCCAGAACAGGAAGCCGCCGCGGCCGGTGAGGACGAGGCTGTCCGAGACCGGCCAGCCGACGGTGCCGGCAACGGTATAGCCTTGTGCGTCGGCGGAAACGGGCACGAAGCTCGTGCCGATGTCGATGCGTTCGTCCAGCGCGCCGAAGTTGACGTAGCCGACCTCCGCACCCAGGTAGTCGCTGAGACGCCAGCCGCCGTACAGCCGCCAGGCGTCGGTGCTGGCGTCGAAGTCGAAGCCGTCGAAGAATTGCTCGGCGCTGACCTCGCCGAGGTCGCCGCCCAGGTAAAAGCCGGTCTGGGCGTTTGCCGCCGGTGCGACCGCAAGCGCCAACAGGCCGGCGCCCAGCCATCCGAAGTTTCGTCTTTCCATGATGTTTCCCTCCGTCACGGGACGGCCGCAGGCCGGCCGTCACCCCTGGAGGCTAGGCGCGCCTGCCTTAACGGAGGCTGAAGGGAGGCAATCTTCCGGGCGTCGCCGGAGACGATTCAGCCGAGGATGCCTTCCCGGTGATAGAGACGCATGGCGAGCCAGGTCAGCGCGATGCCTGCGGCCAGCGTGCTGCCGACCGAGGTCGCCACGAACAGCGGCGAGAGCGCCTCGTCCTTGATGAGGTCGGTCACCAGCAGGTGCTGGCTGAGACTCGGCACCGCCATCCACTGCAGCGTGGGCCGCACGGTGAGCAGCGCGGCGATCATGATGGGCAGCGTAGGCAGGAGCAGCACCACGGTCATGTAGCTCTGCGCCTCCTTGTAGCTCTTGGTGAAGGAGGCGACCACGGTCATGAGCGAGGCGCCCAGCAGCGTGAACGGCGCGAGTATCAGGAACGCGCTGGCGATCACGCCCGGGCCGAAGTTCGCCGTCATGCCCACCTTCTCCAGCGGCAGGAACTGCAGCGACACGGAGAAGGCGATCAGTGCGGCGGCCAGCGACAGGGACATGTAGACGCAGGTGGCGAGGATCTTGCCGCCGATCAGCGTACTGCGCTCGACGGGCAGCGTCAGCAGCGGCTCCAGCGAGCCACGCTCGCGCTCGCCGGCGGTGGTGTCGATGGCGAGATACATGCCGCCCATCAGCATGGAGA
>CAYQZN010000034.1:0-16880 GCA_964421805.1 uncultured Woeseiaceae bacterium | reverse complement strand
AGCAGCAGGCCGTGCTGTTCCGCGGCGCGCACTCGAGCGACCGGCTCGAGCTGGAGCTCGTCCGCCGCAACATTCCCTACGTGAAGTACGGCGGCCTGAAATTCCTGGAGTCCGCCCACGTCAAGGACATGCTCGCGGTGCTCAAGTGGGCCGACAACCCGAAGAACCGGGTGGCGGCCTTCCGGGTGCTGAAGCTGCTGGAGGGCATGGGGCCGGCCCACGCCGGACGCTGCTATGAGTACGTGGCGGCGGCCGACTATTCGCTGTCGGCGCTGTCCGCATTCCGGGCGCCGGCCGCCGCCCGGGAAGACTGGCCGGCGCTGGCCGCCCTGATGCGCTCGCTGGCCGGCCAGCCTGCGGCCGGCGCCTGGCAGACTCAGGTGGCGGAGGTGCGGCGCTGGTACCAGCCGCACCTGGAGCGGCTGTACGATGCCGCCGAGCCGCGGGCGGCGGACCTGGAGCACCTGGAACGGATCGCCGGCAAGTACACGACCCGGGAGCGCTTCCTGTCGGAGCTGACGCTGGACCCGCCCCAGTCCACCGGCGACCTGTCCGGTGACCCGCTGCTGGACGAGGACTACCTGATCCTGTCGACGGTGCACTCGGCCAAGGGCCAGGAGTGGGACGCGGTATTCGTCCTCAACGTCTCCGACGGGAGTTTCCCTTCCGAATTCTCAACGGCGAGCCCGGAGCTCATCGAGGAGGAGCGCCGACTGCTGTACGTAGCAATGACCCGGGCGAAGCGCGACCTGCACCTGATCGCGCCGCTGCGCTATCACGTGACCCAGCAGCACCGCCACGGCGACCGCCACGTCTACGGCGCGCGCAGCCGCTTCCTCACCGAGCGGGTGCTCGGCACGCTGGAACCCGTGTTCCATGCCGCCCCCGGCAGCGGGGACGGCGGCGGTCTCGGTACGAGTGACCGGCGCATCGACGTGGCCGGCAGGCTGCGCGGCATGTGGTGAGTCTCCGCGGCCGGCGCTCGCTGGTAGACTAGGCAGCCTGTTGCCGAATTCGGGCAGAGACTCCCGGGGGACCGAAACCATGCACCGAAACCGACTCTTCTTCCTTTCACTCATCGCGTTCGCGCCGGCTCTGGCAAGCGCGGATCTCGCCGAGACGCTGAAGGAGCAGGCGCAGGCCGCCGAGCCGCAGGTGATCGAGTGGCGGCGCCACTTCCACGAGCATCCGGAGCTCAGCAACCGGGAGTTCGAGACCGCGAAGAAGGTGGCCGAGGAACTCCGTGCCATGGGTCTCGAGGTGGAGACCGGCATCGCCCACACCGGGATCGTTGCGCATCTCGAGGGCGGTAAGCCCGGGCCTCTGGTGGCGCTGCGCGCGGACATGGACGCACTCCCGGTCACCGAGCGCGTGGACCTGCCGTTCGCCTCGAAGGCGAAGGGCACCTACCGTGGCCGCGAGGTGGGCGTGATGCACGCCTGCGGCCACGACACCCACATGGCCATGCTGCTCGGGGCCGCCCGGGCGCTGACGGCGGTGCGCGAGGAGCTGCCCGGTTCCGTGATGTTCATCTTCCAGCCGGCCGAGGAAGGTGCGCCGGAGGGCGAGGAAGGCGGCGCCGAGCTGATGCTGAAAGAGGGCATCTTCGACGAGCGTACGCCGGCGGCCGTATTCGGCCTGCACGTCAGCTCCATGCTGCCGGCGGGCATGGTCGGCTACCGGCCCGGCCCGGCCATGGCGAGCGCGGACCGGTTCGAGATCGTGGTGCGCGGACGCCAGACCCACGGCTCGCGTCCCTGGGGCGGCGTCGACCCGATCGTCGTCGCCGCGCAGATCGTCACCGCGGCCCAGAGCATCGTCAGCCGGCAGGTGGACATCACTGCAGCGCCGGCAGTGCTCTCCTTCGGCGTCATCGAGGGCGGCATCCGCAACAACATCATCCCCGACGAAGTGACGCTGATCGGCACCATCCGCAATTTCGACATGGACATCCGCAAGTCCATCCACGAGAAGCTGGAGCGCACCGCACGGCTCACGGCAGAGAGTTACGGCGCGACGGCGGAGACCACCATCGATCTCGGCTATCCGGTGACGGTGAACGATCCGGAGCTGACCGACGACATGCTCGACACCGTGGTGCGCGTGGCCGGCGAGGGCCGCGTCATCGAGTCGCCGCTGATCACCGGCGCCGAGGACTTCTCCTACTACGCCCAGCGCACGCCCGGCCTGTTCCTGTTCCTGGGCGTCACGCCGCCGGGCGAAGATCCCATGACGGCTCCCTCCAACCATTCGCCGCTGTTCTACGTGGACGAGAGCGCGCTGGTCACCGGGGTGGAATTGCTCACCGGCCTGACGCTGGATTTCATGCGCTCGCAAAAAATGTAAAAACCGTAAAAATCGTAGGAGGGGCTTTAGCCCCGATTCTTTTTATGATCGGGGCTAAAGCCCCTCCTACCGGTTATTGACGTCTGCCGGCAGGGTCTGATTAACATCAACCCGGTTGCACGGCCCGGAATTGTGAGTCTCTTCACGCTGTCACGGGGGGCAGACGTGAAGCCGGTCACGACAACCGCCCGGTTTCGCACCGAAACTGGGATTGCGCGGTTGGCTCGGGGGATGAGCCTTCGCTCAGGCCCTGCGCACACCTCAGTGCGACGTGGACGTGGAGTTCATTCGCCAGGCCGGCCGATATCGTGCTCGCGCGAGTCGAGGAGGTGTGGCGCATGCAAAAAAGGGGTAGGAGGGGCTTCAGCCCCGAGCAGCGATTGGATGACCGTGGCACCGTCATCCCGGTCAGCAATCTGCAGCAATACTTCCACGAGAGCATCCAGGAAGTGGTCTCCCGCCAGTCGGTGGAGATCGACCCCCACGCGACCCACTACGTCGTCAACCTGCTCACCCTGTATTCGCGCTCCGAGGCGCTGTACGAAGACGCCGGCGGCCACTACGGGCTGAAGCCGCTGGCCATCATGATGCGCGACGCCGTCGACGCGCCGACGCTGGAGGAACGCCAGGCTGCCCTGCAGCGTCTCGGCGACGTGGCCCTGTTCATCGCCGGCTGTTTCGCCGACAGCCTGGCCGAGAAGCTGGTGGATCTGGACTACTACATCCACATGGGCGGCAGCGCCTACGGCTCCCTGTCCGACGAGATGCGCGGCAGCATACGTGGCCGGGCCTTCTCCGCGATCTTCGGCGAGCTCGGGCGCAAGTTCCAGGTCATGGTGGATGTGCTGAACGAGGTCAGCGAATCGGCACGCACGAGCCAGGACCGTGACATCCTCCGGCTCTACGAGGTATGGCTGAAGACGGGCAGCCAGCGGGCCGAGGCACTGCTGCGCCGCGAAGGCATCGCGCCGCTCTCCGGCAGCCGGCCGGGCACCCGGCACTGAGCCGTGCAGGTCACCGATCTGCAGGAACGCCTCGCCGCGCTCTATCAGCTCGAGCATGGGCTGGCCATCGAGGACTTCCTGGTCACCGATGCCGCTACCGCAGGCGCCCTGACGCCGCCCGGTGCCCGCGGGCACCTGGACGAGCGGTTGCTGCTCCATCACGACGGCGACGAGGTGTCGCTGACGCTGTACCTGGACGATGCCCTGCTGGCGCGGCTCCGTGACCGCAACCCGCTGGACGAGCTGGGCGACGACGACCTCGACGACCTCTGGACCGCCGTGGAAGGCATCAGCCATTTCAATTACGTGGTGCACAATGCCACCGCCCGGCGTGAGGTCACCCTGCTGGAACTGGAGCTCCAGGCGGAGGTCGACAAATTCGTGAGCACCGTGCTGCTGGCCCGCGAGCAGGGCAGGCGGGCGGTGGCCTCACGCCTGCATCATCTCCTGTTCGAGCGGATGACGCTGGACCGCGAACTCGGCGAGGAGGAGCGGGAGCGTTACCGGCTGGCCAACGACTATGCCGGGCGATTCTGCCGGCGCATCGGCGCCCGCCTGCACGATGCCGGGGAGGAGGTCATGGCCGAGCTCAGGGAATTCTACCGCTTTTCCCAGCGACAGAAGATCAGCCACATCCACGCCTGCGCGTGGAGCTGAAAGGCCGCCGGACCGGCAGCCATCGCCGTCGGGCGGCAACAGGGGCACCTGATCCGGACAGGTGCATCACCCGGCGCGACGGCTCCCGGTCCGGTCCGCCGTCAGGGTGTTTTCGTCCGGGTCGTCTCCGCTCTGATCTCTTTTCGGACCACGACGTGGCGCTCTTGGCCGGACTCGGCACTGGCGATGATGCGTTCCTCGATCTCGATATCGCCGCAGGCTTCTTCTCCGGCGCATGCCGCGTGCGATGGCGCCGGGATCTCGATCTCGCGGCCGTCCACATCGATGCGCAGACCGTCGGCCGTGCGGGTCATCAGTGCCGAACGGCCGTCGTCCAGCATGAGCGCGCGGTTTTCGCCCTCCACGAGTTCAAAGGGTTCGTAGCCGAGTTCAGCGGTATCGAGGCGCAGCACGAGCGCCTCCCCGCCGTCGTCCTGGGCAACGACCAGTTCCAGGCGCTTGTTTTCTCCGGCGTCCGCCACGGCAATGGCGGCGAGCGCGGCTGCCAGCAGCAGTAGTCCCATGGCGAGCGCGTCGCTTACCTTGCGGGTCGTCCTCATGATCTCTCTCCCTCTTTGTCGATGGCCGTATAACTGAGTAGATGCACCGGTTGTCGAAATGGTTGCAGAAGGCAGGGTGCGGACGATGTCCTATACTGCGGGTTGCAGCCAAGCCGACAGAGGGGAGGGAACGATGAACACTGCCGCCGAGACACTGACGGTGCGTGACCAGGTATCCGACGAGGAATGGGCGACGCGGGTGGATCTCGCCGCCGCCTATCGACTGGTGGCGCTGTACGGCTGGGACGACCTGATCTTCACCCATATCTCGGCCCGGGTGCCGGGGCCCGAGGAGTACTTCCTCATCAATCCCTACGGTCTGCTGTTCGAGGAAATGACGGCCAGCAGCCTGGTGAAGGTGGACCTCGACGGCAACAAGGTCATCGACAGCCCGCATCCGGTGAACCCGGCGGGCTTCGTCATCCACAGCGCGGTGCACGCCGCGCGGCCCGAGGTGCAGTGCGTGCTGCATACCCACACGCGGGCGGGAGTCGCCGTATCGGCCCGGAAGGAAGGCCTGCTGCCGATCTCGCAGCAGTCGATATTCCCGCTGATCGGCCTCGGCTATCACGACTACGAGGGCGTGGCGCTGAACGAGGACGAAAAGCCCCGGCTCGTGGCCGACCTGGGCGACGCCAACTCACTGATCCTGCGTAATCACGGCCTGCTCACCTGCGGCACGTCCATTCCGGAAGCATTCCTTGCCATGTACGTGCTGGAAACGGCCTGCCAGATCCAGATCGCCGCGCAGTCCGGCGGCGGAGAACTCACCCGGGTGGACGACCGTATCCTCGCCGGCGCCCGCGCCCAGATGCGTGAGGCGACGAAAGGGATGGGCGCCGCGCTCGCCTGGCCCGCGCTGCTGCGCCGGCTGGACCGCCGCGACCCTTCCTATCGCGACTGACAGAGACTTCACAGCAACCGCAACCGACGGAGAGAAGCCCATGCGTGACTACTTGACCGGACGGCGGCTGGCGCCGCTCGCTGCCCTGTTCCTGCTCGCGGCCGGCGCCAGCGCGACGGCCGACGAGGGCCGCGACGCCATACAGGCGGCGGCGGAAGGGGAGCATCGCTCGGCGGATAGCCGGGCGCGGGATCAGTACCGCCATCCGGTGGAGACACTGACCTTCTTCGGACTGGAGCCGGACATGACCGTGGTCGAGCTCTGGCCCGGCGGCGGCTGGTACACCGACATCCTGGCGCCGGTGCTGAAGGAGGAGGGCAAGCTCTACGCGGCCAGCTGGGATCCCACCCTCGACAGCGAGTATGTGCAGACCAACCTCGCGAAATACAAGGAGAAGATCACGGACCGGGACGTCTACGGCGACGTGGAGCTGACCGTGCTCGGCCGGGGCAAAACCGACATCGCACCGCCTGGCAGCGCCGACCTGGTGGTCACCTTCCGCAACCTGCACAGCTGGGGCGACGACTTCGCCGCGGAAGTGTTCGGTGCCGTGTACACGGCCCTGAAGCCGGGCGGGGTATTCGGCGTGGTGCAGCACCGCGCGGATCCGGATTCGACGCCGGACCCGGAGGAGCGCACCGGTTACTTCAGCGAGGCTCGCGCCATCGAGCTGGCCGAGGCGGCGGGGTTCGAGCTCGCCGCGAGTTCGGACGTGAACGCCAACCCGAAAGACACCAAGGACTACGAGAGCGGTGTCTGGGCGCTGCCGCCGAGCCTGCGCGACGGTGCCGACCCGAAATTCCTCGAGATAGGCGAGAGTGACCGCTTCACGCTGAAATTCGTCAAGCCGGAATGAAAAACCCCGCGGGCCGGTCGGCCCGCGGGGTCCAATTCTCATGCAGGAGGGCCTGAAGCCCCTCCTGCATTTCTCGTCAGGCCTCGTAGTTACCCGATACGTAATCCCAGTTGATGATCTTCCAGATCGCTTCCAGGTATTTCGGCCGCGCGTTGCGGTAGTCGATGTAGTAGGCGTGCTCCCAGACGTCCACCGTCAGGATCGGCGTCTTGCCGTCGCGCAGCGGGTTCTCGGCATCGTCGGTATTGACGATGGCCACGCCGTCGCCGTCCTTCACCAGCCACGTCCAGCCGGAGCCGAAGTTGCCGGCGCCTGCCTTCTGGAACTCCTCCTTGAACTTGTCGAAGGAGCCGAAGGCCTTGTCGATGGCCTCGCCCAGCGCGCCGCCGGGCTCGCCGCCGCCGTCCGGGCTCAGGCAGTTCCAGTAGAAGGTGTGGTTCCAGACCTGGGCTGCGTTGTTGAACAGGCCGCCCTCGGCCTTCCTGATGATGTCCTCCAGCGACGCGTTCTCGTATTCCGTGCCGGGGATCATGTTGTTCAGATTGTTGACGTAGGTCTGGTGATGCTTGCCGTAGTGGTACTCCAGGGTCTCCGCCGAGATGACGGGTTCCAGAGCGTCCTTCGCATAAGGCAGCGCAGGCAATTCGTGGGCCATGGATGACTCCTTCCGGATCAAAATGGGTTGACGCCGAGGTCGCGTGACCCTGCGGCGATATCTGGAATCATTCTAAGCACGCGCCGACATGCTTACAAGGAGCGTCCCGGCGCGGTCGAAGACTGTGTGTCCCTGTTTAGCATGCGGGAGGCGCCGCCGTAATGCGCTATCGCAATCTCGATCTCAATCGTCCTCAGGCGAGAAACAGCCGGTACGCGGGGTTGCCGCTTTCGTCCCAGTGGGGGTAGCCGAGCTTCTCGAGGTGGCGCTCGAACTCGGCGTCGTCGTCGGCCGGCACCTGGATGCCGGTGAGGATGCGCCCGTAATCCGAGCCGTGATTGCGGTAATGGAACAGGCTGATGTTCCAGTTCGAACCCACCGCGTCGAGAAAGCCGGCCAGAGCACCGGGGCGCTCCGGGAACTCGAAGCGCAGCAGCCGCTCGTCGGCCAGTCCGCCGGCGCGGCCGCCCACCATGTGGCGAATGTGCAGCTTGGCCATTTCGTTGTCGGTGAGGTCCTCGACCGGGTAGCCCTTCGAGCGCAGCTCGGCCACGAGACGGTCCTTCTCGGCGCGGCCCTCGCCGAGTTCCAGACCCACGAAGATATGGGCTTCTCGAGCGTCGCTGTAGCGGTAGTTGAACTCGGTGACGTTGCGCCGGCCGATGGCCGCACAGAACTCGCGGAAACTGCCCGGACGCTCGGGGATGCCGACCGCGAGCAGGGCCTCGCGCTGCTCGCCCACGGCGGCCCGCTCGGCGATGTGGCGCAGGCGGTCGAAGTTGACGTTGGCGCCGCAGTTCACCGTGACGAACTCGCGTCCGGCCGGCGGCCTGCGCTCCTCCACATACTTCTTCATGCCGGCGACGGCCAGGGCGCCGGCGGGCTCCACGATGGAGCGGGTGTCCTCGAAGATGTCCCGGATCGCCGCGCAGATTTCGTCCGTGTCCACCAGCACGATCTCGTCCACCAGTTCCCGGCACAGGCGGAAGGTCTCGTCGCCCACCCGGCGCACGGCCACGCCGTCGGCGAAGATGCCGACGCGCTCCAGGGTTACCGGCTCGCCGGCGGCGAGCGAGCGGCTCATGCCAGCGGAATCCTCCGGTTCGACACCGACGATGCGGATATCGTCGCGCAGTGCCTTGATGTATGCCGCTATTCCCGAGATGAGGCCGCCGCCGCCCACCGGCACGAACACCGCGTCGATGTCGCCCGGGTGCTGGCGCAGTATCTCCATGGCGATGGTGCCCTGGCCGGCGATGACGTCCGGGTCGTCGAAGGGGTGAATGAAAATCAGGCCGCGCTCGGCCTCCAGCCGGCGGGCATGGGCGTAGGCGTCGTCGTAGGTATCGCCCTCCAGCACGACCTCGCCGCCCAGCTTGCGCACCGCGTCCACCTTGATGCGGGGCGTGGTCAGCGGCATGACGATGAAGGCCTGGATGCCGAGCCGCCTCGCCGCCAGCGCCACGCCCTGGGCATGGTTGCCCGCCGAGCTGCAGATGACGCCTTTCTGCAGGTCTTCGTCCGCCAGCCGGGACATGCGGTTATAGGCGCCGCGGAGCTTGAAGGAGAAGACCTGCTGCAGGTCCTCGCGCTTCAGCCACACCGCGTGGCCGAGGCGCGCGGATAGATTGGGGGCCGCGTCCAGCGGGGTTTCCTCCGCCACTTCGTAGACGCGGGCCGTGAGGATGCGCTTCAGGTAGTCGGTGAGGTCCGAGCTCATCCGGGTACGGTAACCTGCGCCGCGGCGGGCGGGCAAAAAAATGTAGGAGGGCCTTCAGGCCCGACCGATTAATGAATCGGGGCTGAAGCCCCTCCTACATTCGGTTTACGTGCCCTCGTCGGTGAGCACATTGCCGTCCGCATCGATGGGGACGATCTCGCCGATCTCCAGCGCCCGGATCTCGCTCTCGATCTTCGCCCGGTCGCCGACGACCACCCAGATGAGGCTGTCGGGTTTCACGTGCTCGTCGGCGGCCTCGCTCACCTGCTGCAGGGACAGGCCACGCACGTTCTCGGCATAGGTGTCCCAGTAGTCGTCGTCGTAGCCGAAACGCACCATCTCCACCAGCGAGCCGGCAACGGCGCCGGCGGTCTCCCAGCGGCCCGGGAGCGACAGCGTGTTGTCGTCCAGCACCCGTGCCAGCTCGTTTTCGGTGGGCGGCCGTTCGCCGACGATCTCCACCATCTCGCGCCTTATCTCGGCCATGGCGGGCGCCGTCTTGTCCGTCTGCACCGGCGCATACGCCAGGAAGGGCCGCGGTCCGGCGGCGTCCAGGATCAGCGTGCGGGCGCCGTAGGACCAGCTCTTGTCCTCGCGCAGGTTCATGTTCAGCCGCGCGGAGAAGTCGCCGCCGAGCACGTTGTTCATGGCGTCGATGGCGAACTCGTCCGGGTTGGCCTTCGGCGGCACGATATGGCCGGCGAAGATGATGGACTGCTCGGCGTCCGGCCGGTCGAGCAGGTAGATCTTCTCCTCCGGCCGCTGGGCCACCGCGTCCACGTTCTTCACCGGCACGGAACCCGGCTCCCAGTCACGGAACAGCTTCTCCAGCTTCGGCCGGATGCTCTCCATGGTGGTGTCGCCCACCACGATCATGGTGGCGTTGTTGGGCCGGAACCAGGTGCGGTGATAGTCGACCAGCGTCTGCCGGTCGATCCGCTCCAGCGACTCCAGCGTGCCGGACCCCGTGAGCGGCAGGCTGTAGGCATGGCCTTCGCCGTACATCAGCTCGGGGAACACCCGCAGGGCCATGGAGACCGGCGTCACCTTCTCACGCTGGATCTGTGCACGGAACTGCTTCTTCAACCGGGCCAGGTCGGCCTCGGGGAACGACGGGTTCAGGATGACGTCGGCATAGATGTCCAGCGACTCGTCCAGATTCGCGGTCAGGGCGTTCAGCGAGACTGTGGACATGTCCAGGTTGGAGCCCGCGCCCAGATTCGCGCCCAGGCCTGCGAGTTCCTCGGAGATGGCGAGCGCGTCGCGCCGCTTCGTGCCCTCGTCCAGCATGGACATGGCCAGGCTGGAAGTCCCGGGCTGGCCGAACTGGTCGGCCGCATAGCCCGCGTCCAGCATCAGCGTGAAGTTGACCACCGGCACGGCGTCCCGGCTGGCCACGATCAGCTGCATGCCATTGTCGAGCGACGCGCGCTCGAACTCGTCGAACGCCACCGACGGGAACTCGGCCGGCATCGGCGGCCCGTCGCTGCGCGCGGCGCCCTCGCCGCTGGCGGCGAACTCGGGGAACGGATGCACCTCGAGGGTGTAGGAGCCTGCGTCGTACCAGCGCCGGGCGGCTTCCATCACGGCCTTCGGCGTCGCCTCCTCGATGCGGGCCAGCGATACCTTGTAGAAGTCCGGGTCGTCGGCGTAGACGGCATTCTGTGCCAGGATGTCGGACTTGCCGCCGAAGCCGCCGATGCGCTCGATGCCGCGCACGAAACCCGCGATGTACCGGGTCTTGGCGCGCTCGAGTTCTTCCTTGGTCGGGCCTTCCTCGAGGAACCGGGCCAGTTCCTCGTCCAGTGCCTTCTCGACGGCGGCCAGGTCGCCGCCGGGCTGGGCGGTGGCCTCCAGGCCGATCACGCCGGCGATCTCGGCGAAATAGGGCGTGGCGTCCACGGAGGTGGCGATCTGCTCGTCGTAGACCAGCCGCTTGTACAGGCGCGAAGTCTTGCCGGAAGACAGGACGCTGCCGGCCAGGCTCAGCAGTTCGGCGTCCGCATGGCTCCAGTTCGGGCCCACCCAGTTCTTGTAGATACGGGCCTGGGGGACGCGGTCCTGCATGATCTCCCGGGCATCGGCCCCGCGCTGCGGCGACCAGGCCTCGAACTTGGCGATGGGCGGCCCGGGCGGGATGTCGCCGAAGTACTTCTCGGCCTTCTCGCGGGCCACTTCGGGGGTGACGTCGCCGGCGATCACGATGACCGCGTTGTTAGGGCCGTAATAGGTCTTGAACCACTCCTGCACGTCTTCCAGGCTGGCCGCATTCAGGTCCTCCATGGAGCCGATGGGCAGCCACTGATAGGGGTGGCCTTCGGGGAACAGGTTGCGGAAGATGTGGTTGTACACCTGGCCGTAGGGCTGGTTCTCGCCCTGGCGCTTCTCGTTCTGCACCACGCCCCGCTGCTCGTCCAGTTTGTCCTGGTCCACCGCGCCGAGCAGGTGGCCCATGCGGTCGGACTCCATCCACAGCGCCAGGTCCAGGGCGGTCGAGGGAACATTCTGGAAGTAATTGGTGCGGTCGAAGTTGGTGGTGCCGTTCTGGTCTGTGGCGCCCACCTTCTGGAACGGCACGAAATACTCGCCGTCGTAATTCTCGGTACCGTTGAACATCAGGTGTTCGAACAGGTGGGCGAAGCCGGTCTTGCCCTGGGGCTCGTTCTTCGAACCCACGTGGTACCAGACGTTCACCGCCACGATGGGGGCCTTGCGGTCCTCGTGGACGATCACCCTGAGGCCGTTGTCCAGGGTGAATTCGGTATAGGGGATGGCGATGTCCGATGCCGGCGCGGCAGCGTGCGCGCTCAGGGCGGACAGGGACAGGACGAGGGCGGCGAGCCCCCGGCCGAGGGGTGCGATGCGATTCATGGTCTGCCTTCTTCTCTCGGGTGCTTCGGGAGGGCGCGCATTCTAGCAAATGCATCTGCGCGGCCAGTTTTCTCGAGTGGAACCTCCTGCGGGCGTCGTCCGGACGGCGTCCCGCCGGAGGCCCGGCTCCTGTTCCGACACGGGACCCGGGCGTGGGTTCCCGGCGGGAGCGCGCTAGCCGAAGCCCCGCAGGACGTTCACGACGTTGTCGCCGATCTCCGCTACCGCATAGCCGCCCTCCAGGATGAACACCGTGGGCAGGCCCGGGCCGGCAATCCGCTCGCCCAGCCGCGGATAGTCGGCGGTGCGCAGGCGGAAGGCCGAGATCGGGTCGCGCTCGTAGGTGTCGACCCCCAGCGAGACGACCAGGGCGTCGGGGGCGTAGCGCCTCGTCGCGTCCAGCGCCCGGCCGAGGGCCGCGGACCAAACGGCCCAGTCGCTGCCGGGCGCCAGCGGCAGATTGAGGTTGCAGCCCTCGCCTTCGCCGCGGCCGGTCTCGTCGGCATGGCCGAGGAAGTAGGGGTATTCCTGCCGCGGGTCGCAGTGGATGGAGCAGAACAGCACGTCTCCCCTCTCGTAGAAGATCTCCTGGGTGCCGTTGCCGTGATGGTAGTCCACGTCCAGGATCGCGACCCGTTGCGCGCCCCGGTCCAGCAGGTGGGCGGCGGCGATCGCGGCATTGTTCAGATAGCAGTAGCCGCCGAAATAGTCGGCGCCCGCGTGATGGCCGGGCGGCCGTGACAGGGCGAATGCGCTGCGTGCACCGTCGGCGACCCGGGCCGCGGCGGTGAGCGCGATGTCCGCGCCGGCGCTCACGGCCGCCCACGTGCCCGCCGTGATCGGCGTGCCGGCATCGAAGGAGTAATAGCCGAGCCGGCCGTCGATGTGGTCCGGCTCGACTGGTTCGATCAGGCGCAGGCCCCGGGCCGGCCAGGCCAGCGGCAGCGCATCGGTGTCGCCGTGCAGCGCGTGCCATTCCTGCCACGCGCTTTTCAGAAAGTCGAGATAACGGGGGGTGTGCACGCGGGCCAGCGGCGCATCGCCGAATGCATCCGGCTCGACGACGTCGCCCAGCCCGGCGTCGCGGACGCGCTCGAGCACCGCATCGGCCCGTTCGGGGCGCTCGAAGACCGGCACCAGCGCGCCGTCGTTCAGCTCGCCGCGGCCGTGATGGAGTCTGTGACGATCCGAATAGACCGTGATCACTCGGCCGTCTCCGGCACCGGTCTCTCGACGCGGTAATGCCGCGTGTAATTGTGATCCATGATGTTCGCGCGGTAACCGCGCACCCAGGGCTTCACGAGGTGCCTGGCTACGTAGAAATAGGCGAAGATGGATGGATAGTCGTTGATCAGCAGGCGCTCCGCGTCTTGCAGCAAGCGCGCGCGGCGCTCCAGGTCCACCTCGGCCGAGGCCTCCCCGAGCAGCCGGTCGAACTCCGGGTTGGCGTAATACGCAGGATTCTGCGGGCTGTCGGAGCGGAAGATCTCGAGAAAGGTGTAGGGGTCGTTATAGTCGCCGGTCCAGCCGTAGCGCAGGATCTCCCAGCGGGAGGGCTCCTTGCGGGTCTCCAGCATCACCTTGAATTCCTGATTCACCACGGTGATGTCGGCGCCCAGCGCAGAGCGGATCATCTCCTGCACGGCCACCGCGATCTTCCGGTGGTTATCGCTGGTGTTGTACAGGATGCGGGCCTCTAGCGGGTTGTCGGCCGAGTAGCCTGCCTCCCGGTACAACCGCCGGGCCTCGGCGAGGCGCTGCTCCTGCGGCCAGTCCTTCCAGTCGTACTCCGCCGGCGTGTAGTTGTCGACGCCCGGGGGCACCAGCCCCCAGGCTCCCTGCTGGCCGCCGCCCAGCACCTTCTCGACCAGCGTCTGCCGGTCCACCGCCATGGCCAGGGCCTGGCGTACCCGGGCGTCGTCGAAGGGCGGCTCGGACAGGTCCAGTACGAAGAGATAGGTGCTGAGATACGGTGTGACGTGGAGCTCGTCGCCCAGGTTGGCCCTGATCCAGTCGTACTGGCTGTTCGGCACGGACTGGGTGAAGTCCAGCTCGCCGGCCCGGTAGCGCTGCAGTTCGGCGCTGTGTTCCTCGATGGGGTAGTAGTAGACGGTGTCGATCTGCACGTCCTGCGCGTCGTGGTAGTGCGGATTGCGCCGCAGGCGTACGAAGGAATTCACCGCCCACTCGTCGAGCGCGTAGGCGCCGTTGGAGACCATGTTGCCGGCGCGCGCGAAGTTCTCGCCGTGGGCCGCGAAGCTCGCCCGATGCAGGGGATAGGTGGCGGAGTGGGTCAGGAGCGAGAGGAAATAGGGCGTCGGCGCGCCGAGTTCCACGACGAAGGTGCGCTCGCCCGGCGCCGAGACGCCGAGTGCCTCGGGGGGCAGGTCGCCCCGGTTGACCGCCTCGGCGTTCTTTACCGGGATCAGCACCTGGGCATAGGTCGAGGCCGTGGCCGGGTCCACCGTGCGGCGGAAACCCGCCACGAAATCCGCCGCCGTCACCGGATCGCCGTTCGACCATGCGGCGTCCGCCCGCAGCGTGAAGGTCCAGGTGAGCCCGTCCGGCGACACGTCCCAGGATTCTGCGGTGCCCGGCACCACTTTCGCCTCGACGGTGCCGGTGGTCAGGCCTTCGTAGAGATCGCGCAAAATCTCGAAGGAGGCGCTGTCCTCGGCACGATGGGGGTCCAGCGTCGCGGGCTCGGCCCCGTTGCCCCGGTGGAAGGTGACGCCTTCGTCGGTGACGCGCGAGCCGTCCGGCGCGCGATCGCCGCAGCCGGCGGCCAGGAGGGCCAGCGCCAGTAGGGTGAGGAGTCTCGGCATGGTGCACACGATCCGGTGGGGAACGCGCCGATGATGGCAAAGCCGCCCGCCGGGGGCAACGCGGCCCGCGCGTGGCAATCCGCGCCGGCGGTGCCCATAATCCGGCCATGGATATGGCCGCAGACACGCTCCGGCGGGAGCTCTATCCCGCCATCGAACCCAACCATTCCGGCACCATCGCCGTCGGCGACGGCCACGAACTGTATTACGAGGAATGCGGGAACCCGCGCGGCAAACCCGTGGTGCTGTTGCACGGCGGTCCCGGCGGCGGCTGCTCCGGCAAGATGCGCCGCTTCCACAACCCGGACGTCTACCGCATCGTGCTGTTCGACCAGCGCGGCGCCGGCCGCAGCCGCCCTCATGCCAGCCTGGAGAACAACACCACCCGGCATCTGGTCGGTGACATCGAGATCATCCGCGCCGCGCTCGGCATCGAGCGCTGGCAGGTGTTTGGCGGCTCCTGGGGCAGCACGCTGGCACTGGCCTATGCCCAGGCGCACCCGGAGCGGGTCACGGAACTCGTGCTGCGGGGCATCTTCCTGCTGCGGCGCAAGGAGATTCTCTGGTTTTATCAGCACGGCGCCAGCGAACTCTTCCCGGACCGCTGGGAACAGTTCCTCGAGCCCATCCCGAAGCGGGAGCGCGACGACCTGGTGGGCGCCTATTACCGGCGTCTCACCGGCGAGCATATGGAGGAGCGCCTCACGGCGGCGCGGGCCTGGTCGATGTGGGAGGGGGCGGCGAGCTGCCTCATCCCTGACCCGGCGCTGGTGTCGGACTTCGGCGCGGCCGCGCACGCGCTGGCGATGGCGCGGATCGAGTGCCACTACTTCGTCAACGGCGGCTTCCTGCAGGAAGGACAGCTGCTGCGCGACGTGGGACGCATCCGCAACATCCCCGCCGTCATCGTGCAGGGGCGCTATGATATCGTTTGCCCGGCCACCAGCGCGTGGGAGCTGCACCGGGCCTGGCCCGAGGCGCGTCTGCGCATCGCGCCGGACGCCGGTCACTCGGCCTTCGAGCCGGGTAACGTCCACGAACTCGTCACCGCCACGGATGCCTTCGCCTGATCATGAAAAAACTGCTGATTACCAACGCGCGCCTCGTCAACGAGGGTGAGATCCGCGATGCCGACGTGCTGATCGACGGCGAGCGCATCGAGAAGATCGCCTCCTCCATCGAGGCCGGCGCCGGCACCGAGGTGCTGGATGCCGGCGGCCGCTGTCTCATACCCGGCATGATCGACGACCAGGTCCACTTCCGCGAACCCGGCCTCACCCACAAGGGCGACATCGCCACCGAGTCTGCGGCGGCCGTGGCCGGGGGCATCACCAGTTACATGGAGATGCCGAACGTAGACCCCCAGACCACGACCGTCGCGGCGCTGGAGGAGAAGTATGACCGCGCGGCCGGCCGGTCGCGGGCGAACTACGCTTTCTACCTGGGTGCGACCAACGACAACATCAGCCAGATCCGCGCACTGGCGCCAGGGACCGCCTGCGGCATCAAGGTATTCATGGGCGCCTCCACCGGCAACCTTCTGGTGGACGACCCCGATGCCCTGGAACTCATCTTCCGAGATGCGCCGGTGATCGTGGTGACCCACTGCGAGGACTCGCCCATGATCTGGGAGGCCGAAGCCGCCGCCCGGGAGAAGTACGGCGACGACGTACCGATGAGCGAGCATCCGCATATCCGCTCGGCGGAGGCCTGTTACAAGTCGTCCAGCTACGCGGTGGGCCTGGCACGGCGTCACGACACCCGGCTGCACGTGCTGCATCTCACCACCGCGATGGAGATGGAGCTGTTCTCGACGGCACCCCGCGGCGAGAAGCACGTGACCGCGGAGGTCTGCGTGCACCATCTCTGGTTCGACGAGTCGGATTACGAGCGTCTGGGCGCGCTCATCAAGTGCAACCCCGCCATCAAGCGCCGGGAGGACCGTGATGCGCTCCGCGAGGCGCTCGCCGATGGTCGTATCGACGTGGTGGCCACCGACCACGCGCCGCACACGGCGGAGGAGAAGGCGAGCAGCTACTTCGGCGCGCCGGCCGGCCTGCCGCTGGTGCAGCATGCGTTGCCGAGCATGCTGGAGCACGTGCACGAGGGCCGCTACAGCCTCGAGTTCGTGGTGGATCGCACCAGCCACGCCATCGCCGATATCTTCGGGGTGCAGCATCGCGGCTACGTGCGCGAGGGCTACTACGCCGATCTGGCCATCGTCGACATGGACGACCCGTGGACGGTTTCGACGGACAACCTGCTCTACAAGTGCGGCTGGTCGCCCTTCGAGGGCGTGACCTTCCGCTCCCGCATCCGTACCACGCTGGTGAACGGCCGTATCGTCTGGGACGATGGCCGCATCGTCGGCGATCCGGCCGGCCAGCGCATGAGCTTCGGCCCGCCGACGCGCTAGGGCCCGTTTCTCCGGCCATCCCCCGGCCATCCCCCAGTCATCCCTGATCCCGACATCGTCCGGGGC
>CAYQZN010000033.1:0-17348 GCA_964421805.1 uncultured Woeseiaceae bacterium | reverse complement strand
CGCGCAAGAGGCACTCCGCAAAGAAAAAGGGGCGGGCCCCGCTGGAGCCCGCCCCCTAGTCTAGACCACGAGTCTGGATAGCGAGTCTAGATCACGACGACCGGGATTCTCCCGATCGCGGTGGCCGTCACTCCGCCGCAGCTTCTGCGGTGATCGTGACCTGATCCGCTGCGCTGTCCTCGGTGCCGTCGTTCACCACCAGCTCGACGACATAGTCGCCGACCAGGTCCGCGGTGAACGTGGCGCCGACCGTATCCGCATTCGTCAGCGACGCTTCGCTGCCCTCCGGGACGGAGACGAACGCCCAGCTGTAGCCGAGCGTATCGCCGTCGTCGTCGAAGCTGGCGGAACCGTCCAGATTGACGGTCTCGCCTGCGGTCACGGTCTGATCGTCGCCGGCATCGGCCACGGGCGCCGTGTTGGTGGTCTCATCGACCTCGGCACGCACGCTTTCGGCCTCGAAGCAGCCGTCGACGCCTTCGGCGCCGAAGACTTCGGCCTCCAGGCCGGCCTCGAGATCCCCGAGTCCGACTTCGGCCGACTCGCTGCCCTCGTCCGTGAGCGTGACCAGGGTGATGGTCGTGTCGTCGTCGACGCACACCTGGCGGTCGCCGGTCTCGGCCGTGGTCAGGATGAACTGGCCGGCACCCGTGTCCACGCTCTGGATGATGCCGCTGATCGTCTCGCCGACCGCGGCTTCCGGATCCAGCACGATGAACGAGGTCCTGAGCGCGTCCGGCTCGTCGTCGGACAGTGCGAGCACGCCTTCGAAGTGACCGACCTGGCCGCGCAGGAGATCCTCTCTCGCCAGACGCTCGCCGGCCTTGTTGAAGATGCCGGTGCCGTCCTGGTAGAGGCCGGTGACCACCGTGTCGTCGCCGAAGCCCTGTCCCGGGGCGATGGCCAGGCCGAACTCGTCGTCGACGTCGATGTCTTCGGTGATCTCGCCGTTCAGACGCTCGAACGTGCCCATGTCGCCGAGTTCGATGACGTAGGCGTCGAGGATCAGGTCGTCGTCGTCGAAGGACGAGTCGCTGTCGCTGTCCGTATCGGAATCGGAGTCTGCCGAGTCTTCGGAGCCGTCGGTGTCGCCATCGCTGTCGGCATCGCTGTCGGCATCCGTGTCGCCGTCGTCGTCACCGGTGCCGTCGTCATTGCCCTCGCCGGCATCCGTGTCGCCGTCGGTGTCGCCGTCGTCGGCCGGCGTCTCGTCGCTGGCCCGCAGTCGGCCGATTGCGGTCAGCGGGTCGCCCATCGCGATGTCGCCGAACAGGGCCGGCGTGCCGTCGGTGCCGAAGATGCCGGTCTCGCCGCTCGCGAGTACGGTGACGCACTTGTTGTTGTCGCCGTCGCCATCCCGGTCGGAGTCGCTGTCGGCATCGCTGTCGCCGTCACTGTCGGAAGCGCGGCCCTGCTGACACAGGACGAAGCTGTCCTCGGTGTCGCTGACCGACTCCACGGAGCCGAAGATGCGGGTGAGTTTCGTGCCCGGTTCCATCGCGCCCTGATCGCTGATCTTCACGAAGACCACTGGCCGGAACAGGAACTTCTCGCTGTTGCCGGCCTCGACCACCTTCAGCGATTTCTTCGCATCCACATCGATCTCGACCAGCAGCGTCGCGCCCGGCGTGACGAAGAATGTCCCGCGGGGATTCAGGTCGACCTTGCCGTTGCCGGGCAGCTTGACCGAGTACTCCTCCGCCGGGTCCGTGTCGAGATCCACGATGGTCAGGCCATCGAGGATCAGCCGGATCTTGTCGTAATCTCCGGCCGGGACGTCCTCGGCAACAGTGAACAACTCGTTGAAGCTGCCCAGTTGCAGGAAGTCCACCACCTCGGCGGGATCGCCCTCGGGTATCGAGAAGATGGTCACGTCGCCGCTGTCGCCGAGCAGGCGGATCTCGCGGATCTCGGCCAGGAACTGGTCGAAGCGGTCTGTGGGGCCGTCGGTGAACATGATGCCGACGGTGCCGGTCTTCGCCGACGAACTCGGCGGTGGCGCCGGATCCGGATCGGGGTTGGTCGCCGCGGGGCTGCCTCCGCCCCCGCCGCCGCAGCCGGCGAGGAGGAAGAGTACGGAGAGCGCGGCGATGCCGCGCCGCCAATAAGTCGTGTTCGTCATGATTCGCTCTCGTCGGTTATCGAGTGAATGTATTGGGCATTTTCGTCCTATATGCGCAGGAATCAACCTGTCGCAAACCGGCGACACCGCACGGCGCCCGCGATGGCGGGCGAATCAGGGACTTGCGTCCGGCTGCGGATGATTATGTCAATGCTGCAGCTTGCTTTGCGGCCTCTTCCGGCCTCGGGCGCGCACCGGGCCGCCCGGTTTTCTATACTCGGGCACTGTCATTGCCATTAGTCAGAAAGCACCAATGCAAATAAAGAGTTATCCATGTCTGACGGCCGCCATCGTGGCGGTGATCTGCCTGCTGCCCGGTCTCTCGGCGACCGCGAAGCCGCTGAGTCTGGAGGAGACGGTGGCGTTGAAGCGCGTGAGTGCGGTAGCGATGAGCCCGACGGGTGATGCGGTCGCCTATACGCTATCGGTGCCCCGTGAGCCCTATGTGGACGACGACGGCGAGGCCTGGTCCGAGTTGTACGTGATCGGAGCAAAAGCGCCCGGCAGCGCCCCCCGGCCCTTCGTGACCGGCGAGGTGCAGGTGAAGGACTTCGCCTGGGCGGCGGACGGCGAGTCCGTCTTCTTCACGGCGAAGCGGGATCCGGAGGCGGATTTCGTCAGCCTGTGGGAGATTGCGCTGGACGGCGGCGAGGCCGTGGAGCGCCACGTGCACGTCAACGATATCGGCAGCATCCATCCGTCGCCGGACGGCGGGACGCTGGCCTTCGTCGCCGCGGAGGCGCCGCCGACGAAAGAAGAGGAGCTCGCGGAGAAGGGTTTCCGCGCCGTGGTCTACGAGGAATCGGTACCGGTGCAGCGGGTCTGGCTGCTCGATCTCGCCAGCGGTGAGGCCGATGCGCAGGATGTGCCCGGCTCGGCCTCGGACCTGAGGTGGGCGCCGGATGGCGACCGCTATGCCGTGGCGCTGGCGCCGACGCCGCTGGTGGACGATTCCTACACCTCGCGGGACGTCTACATCGTCGACGCGGAGGCGGGCGAGGTAACGGCCAGGCTCGGCTCGGTCGGCAAGCTGGGCGAGTTCGCCTGGTCGCCGGACGGCGGCCGCATCGCGTATATCGGCGCCGAGGACATCCACGACCCCCGCGAAGGGCGGCTGTTCGTGGTGCCGGCCGACGGCGGCAAGCGTGTGGAACTCCTGCCGGAGTATCCGGGCCACGTGACCCAGGTCGGCTGGGCGGCGGCGGACCGTATCCGCTACGTCGGCCAGCGGGGCCTCTGGTCCGAATACGCTACCGTCGCCGCGGACGAGCCCCGCGCCGCGGGTCCGGCGCCGCAGTCCGGTCCCATCCTGCGGGCCATGGATGGCGCCAGCGGCGGGCAGGCCACGGTCTTCGTCGCAGACACGCCGGCACACCCGCCGGAGGTCTACGCCATGACCGCCGACGGACCGACGCGTCTCACCGATTCCAACCCCTGGCTGGCCGAGCGCACGCTCGGACGCCAGGAGACGATGACCTACGAGGCTCGCGACGGGCTCGAGATCGAGGCTGTGCTGATCCGGCCGCTCGGCGAGTCCGGGCGCCACCCGCTGATCGTCTTCGTCCACGGCGGTCCCGAGGCCCACTATTCGAACGGCTGGATGTCCGGCTACAGCCGGCCGGCTCATGCGATGGCGGCTCAGGGCTATGCGGTCGTGTATCCGAACTATCGCGGCAGCACCGGACGCGGCGTCGGGTTCTCGAAGATGGGACAGCAGGACTACGCCGAGGAGGAGTTCAACGACTTGGTGGACGCGAAGGACGCCGTCGTCGCCATGGGTCTGGCCGACCCGGAACGGGTGGGCATCTCCGGCGGCTCCTACGGCGGCTACGCCTCGATGTGGGCGGCGAGTGCCCTCACCGAGCACTTCGCCGCGGCGGTGGCCTTCGTCGGCATCTCCAACCAGGTCTCCAAGTTCGGCACCGGCGACATCCCCTGGGAGATGTACTACGTACATTCCCGCCAGTGGCCCTGGGAGGACTGGATGTGGATGCTCGAGCGCAGCCCGGTGTACCACGCCGGCAAGACGAGGACGCCGCTCCTCATCATGGCCGGCGACAAAGACCCCCGCGTCCACCCGAGTCAGTCGCTGGAGATGTATCGCCACGTGAAGCTGCGCACAGAAACCCCGGTACGCCTGGTCTGGTATCCCGACGAGGTACACGGCAACCGCCGCACGGCGGCGCAGCTGGACTACGCGATGCGCTTCGAGCGCTGGATGAACCATTTCGTGAACAACCGTGGCGAGGATCTGCCGCCCCGGGAGCTCGATCACGCGGCCCGCCTGGAGGCGGCCGCGGCGGACTGAGCCGCGGCGGGCGGCCCGGCCGGGCCGCCCGCCCTTGCATCGTAATTGCCCCCGCGGCCGGCGCCGCTCTTATCGCCGGCTGTCCGCACGGTCGCGCGCGGTTTTTACACTGCTCTTGCATATCCCCCTGATGTGTGCGTAAATTGCACACATGAGTTCAGATCTGACAGAGATCGCCCGCACCGCCTGCCGCCGCCTTCTGCGGCCGGTGATCCGGATACTGCTCAGGCTGGGCATCAGCTGGAAGGAATTCGCGGAGATAGCGAAATTGGTATTCGTCGAGATCGCCAGAGAGGACTACGGAGTACACGGCAGGCCCACGAACGCCTCCCGCGTCGCTCTCATGACCGGGCTCAGCCGCCGCGACGTGGGCGAGATCCGCAAGCGTCTCGACAGCGAGACCCCGCTGGCGATCGAGCCGAAGAGCCGCATCTCGCGGGTGCTGACGGGGTGGCACAAGGATCCCGCGTTCTCTGCAGGCGGCCGGCCGAGGGACCTGGACGAGGCCGAATTCCGCCGCCTGACTCACCGCTATGCCGGCGACATCCCGGACCGGGCCATCACCAAGGAGATGCTGGACCTGGGTCTGATGGAGGCCGTGGCGGACGGCCGCTATCGGGCGATGCGGAGAGACTACCTGCGCGACGCCGCCGATGCCGACATCGTCCGCCACATGGGCCAGGCGCTGCACGACCACGGCGTCTCCCTGGCGCACAACCTGGAGCCCGGGCGCAGCGAAGGCTGGTTCGAGGGCTTCGCCTCCAACGAGCACATGCCCCGGGGCGCCGCCGAGAAGCTCAATGCCCTTCTGCAGCAGGACGGCCAGGCGTTCCTCGAACGGGTGGACGCCTGGCTGAGCGAGCACGAACTCGATGCTCCGCGCGCCGAAAGCCACAGAAACGGAAAAGAAGCCGTCAGCCGCGTCGGCGTCGGCGTCTACCTCTTCGAATATCCGCAAGACACTCACTAGAAGCATTCAACGCAAGGAAGACCCTCATGGCATCCCCCTCCCCGAAAATGTTCGCAACCCTCCTCGCGGCCCTCGCGCTTGCTGCCTGCGGCGGCGGTGGCGGCGGCTCCGGCAGCATCGCGCCGCCGCCGGACGATGGCGGTGGCGACACCGGCGGCATCGACCGCAGCGGTCTGCGCGTGTTCGGCTCCATCAGCGGATTCGGCAGCGTAATCGTGGACGGCGTGCGCTTCGACACCTCCGCTGCCACGATCGAGGTGGACGACGATCCCGCCACGGAAGACGATCTGAAGACCGGCGAGATCGTGTTCGTCGCAGGCGAGATCGACGACGACGGCAATGCGACGGCGGCCACCGTGGTGTCCGACGACCTGCTGCGCGGCCCGATCGAGAGCATCGACCTCGTCGCCGGTACGTTCGTGGTGCTGGGCCAGACCGTGAAGGTGGAAGTGGACACGGCCTTCGACGACTCGGTGCCGAACAACGCCATCGACGGCCTGAGTGTCGACCAGGCAGTGCGCGTGGACGGTTTCCTCTCCCCTGACGGACGCATCATCGCCACCCGCGTGGATCTCGACGACGGCGACGACGTGCAGGTGGTCGGCGTCGTCGGCAACCTGGACGATGCGGCGCTGACGTTCAGCATCGGCAGCCTGCTGATCGATTACTCGACCGCGACGTTCGAGGATTTCGACGGCACCGACCTGGCCGACGGCCAGGTGGTGGAGGTGGAGGGCAACGCCCTGGCCGCCGGCGGCGAGTTGCCGGCGACGAAGGTAGAGCGGGTCACCGACGATCTCGGCGCCGACGACGACGACCTGGCCGAGATCGAGGGCATCGTCACCGCGGTGCTGTCCGGCGACCAGTTCGAGGTGAACGGCATCGCCGTCAGCACCGACGGCGCCACCGCGTACGAGGGCGGCGGCCCCGCCGACATCGTCGCGGGCGCGCGCGTGGACGTGGATGCCGTGGCGCAGGCCGGCGGCAGCCTGCTGGCCACGAAGGTCGAATTCGAGCCCGAGAAGGTCGTGGAGATCGCGGCCACTGTGGAGGCGGTGGACGCCGCCGCCGGCACGCTGCAAACCCTCGGCATCACGGTGGTGATCCAGGACGGGACCCGACTCGAGGACGACAGCGACCTCGACCTGCGCCGCTTCTCGCTCGCCGACATCAACGTGGGTGACTTCGTCGAGATCGGCGGCAGCGAGTCCGCCACCTCCGAGGCGACAGCGGTGCTGCTGAAGCGCGATGACGACGGCGACGACGGCGTCGAGCTGCAGGCCCGGGTGCAATCGGTCGGCAATCCCGACTTCACGCTGCTCGGCGTCACCGTGCGCACGAACGGCGAGACGGAGTTCGAAGACGGCGACGCGGAGATCACGGCGGCGGAGTTCTTCGCCAACGCGGTCGGCCGGATCGTCGAGGTCGAGGGTATCTGGGACGGCAGCGTGCTGACGGCCGAGGAAGTCGAGTTCGAGGCGGAGGACTGATGTGATGACGACGAAAGGAACTGTGGATCTCCGGGCCGGCCCGGCTCCGTCGGCGCTGCCCGCCGGCTCGGTGCGGCCGCTGGAGGCCGGCCGCGTGCGGGCGGCGCGCTCGGCGTTCGTTACCCGGCGCGTGCCGCTGGAAGATGCGAAGGCGCTGGTCACCGACGCCCGGCCCGCCGCCGGCGACCTGGTCCTCGCCCGGGTCAAGCGCATCCGCCACCACGGCAAGCTGCAGTGCGCCCGCGGACGGCGCGTGCAGCTGTTCCACGGCGACGAGATCGTGGTCTGCTACGGCGACCGCTATGCGCCCCAGCAGTTCGAGGCCTACGTGCCGCGCACCATCGGCCATTGCCACCTGGTGGCCTCCGGCGGTGTCGCCGCCCAGGCGGTCAACTGGCATCAGCGGATTCACCGCGGTCCCACCGAGATCGAGGCGCTGGGCATCCTCGCCGACGAGCAGGGCCATACGCTCAACCTGCGCCGCTACACGCTGCCCGCGGGTTCCGGCAGCGAGGCGCCGCCCCGCGTGATCGTCGTGGCCGGCACGTCCATGGATTCCGGCAAGACCACGGCCGGGGCCCACCTGGTGCGCGGGCTGACCCGGGCCGGCCTGCGCGTGGGCGCGGCGAAGATCACCGGCACGGGTGCCTGCAACGATTACTTCCTGATGAAGGACGCCGGCGCGGAACCGGTGCTCGATTTCACCGATGCCGGCTACGTCTCCACCTATCGGGTGGGCGAGGCCGCGATCCGGCGCATCTACGAGACCCTGGTCGCCGAACTCGGCCGCAGCGGCATCGACGTGGCCGTGATCGAAGTGGCCGACGGCCTGATTCAGTCCGAGACCGCGGCGCTGCTCGGCGCCGACTGGCTGCGACGGGCGATCGACGGCGTCGTGTTCTGTGCCCAGGACGCGATGGGCGCGAGGGCGGGCGTGGACTGGCTGCGCGAACGCGGCCACGATGTCATCGCCGTCTCCGGTCTGCTGACCGCGGCGCCGCTGGCCATGCGCGAGACCGCCGACCTGGTGCAACCGCCGGTGATCGGCCTGGATGGGCTCTCCGACCGCTACGTTTCCCGCTCGCTGCTCGCCTGTGAGCGCGGCGGCACGGAATTGCGCGATGCCGTCGCCGGCTGAAAGTCTCGCCCTGGACGTCCGTGCGGCGGCCCGGGCGGCGCCTGCCCGCTTCGCCGCGCTGATGGCGAATGCGCTGGGGCAGGCGGCCTGCACGGTCGCCCTGGCGCTGGGCGCGAAAGCGGTGGTGGGCGGCGGCGCGAGCGGCGTCACGCTGGCCGTGCTGGTGACCGCTGCGCTGGCCGGCGCCTGGCTGCGCGGACGCGAGCGCGTGGACGCAGAGGAGCTGGGCCAGGTCTTCGTGCACGGGCTGCGCCTGCGGCTGTTCGACCATCTTCTGGGCGTACCGTCGCGCACGCTGGCCGGCAAGCCCAAGGGCGGCGCATTGGTCCGCTTCGTGGGAGACCTGCAGGCGATAAAGACCTGGGTGAGCCGGGGTCTCGCGCAGTTGCTGGTCGCTCTGCCGCTGCTGGTGGCCGCGGTGGCCGTGCTGGCCTGGATGGATGCGCTGCTCGGCGCGATGGCGGCGGGCCTCGTCGTCGTCGGCGGGTTCGGCGCCGCCCTGCTGGCCGGTCCCCTCGCGGATGCCAACCGGCGGCTGCGCAACCGCCGCGGCCAGCTGGCCCGCTTCGTCACCGAGATGATGCAGGCGGTGCCCTCGGTCCAGGCCCACGGCAAGGAGTCCCGGGAGCGGCGCAGGCTCGACAGCCGCGGCGAGAAGCTCATCCACGCCGCCGGCGACCGCGCCCGCCTCGTGGGGCGGGTCCGCAGCCTGGTGCAGCTGCTCGGCTCCGGAGCGCTGCTCGCCGTGCTGGTCGGCGGGGCCGGCCGGCTCGACGCCGCCGAAATGGTGGCCGCCCTGACCGTGGTCGCCTGGCTCACCACGCCAATCCGCGATCTCGGCCGTGTATTCGAGTACTGGCAGGCAGCCGACGTGGCACGCGAGCGCATCCGCGCCTTCCTGCGCTGGCCGCGGCTGCCGCGCAACCGGGCCGGCCGCCGCCTGCGCCGGGCCGCCGGCGAGCTGCGCTACGAGGGCGTCGTCGCCTGCCCTGGCGCGGCCCCGCTGGAGCTCGCGGTCGACGCCGGCAGTGTCGTCGCGATCACCGGCCCGAACGGCTGCGGCAAGAGTTCCCTGCTCGGCGTCACCGCCCGGCTGCAGGCGCCGGTCGCCGGCCGGGTGCTGCTCGGCGGCCAGGATCTGGCCCGGGTGCGCAACCGGGACATCCGCCGCCACGTCGCGATCGTCGGGCCGGATCTGCCGCTCATCCGCGGCTCCGTGCGCCGCAATGTCAGCTATCGCAGCCGCGGCATGACACCGCAGGCATTCCGCAGCCTGATGCGCCGCTGCCGGCTGGAGCATCTCCTGGAGGAGGGCGGCGATTCCCCGGACCGCATCGCCGAGGCCGGGCTGAATCTCTCCAGCGGCGAACGCCAGCGGCTCGCCCTGGCACGGGCGCTGTGGCCGGAGCCCAGCGTCCTGCTGCTGGACGAGATCGACGCCCATCTCGACACCGATACGCTCCGGGTGGTGAAGAACATCATCGCGGGTTTCCCCGGCACCGTCGTGGTCGTCACCCACGATCCGCGGCTGCTGGCGGCGGCGGGCCGGGTCATCGAATTGGCCGCCGACGGCTCGGTGGCCTCCGATCAGGCGCACGCCGCCGCCGACGTCGCCTGAGGGCCGGCCGTGACTCGCCATACCGCCGAGGACGGCCTCATCGTGAAACGGAAGCTGGCGTCTGACCCCCGCACCCGCTATCTGCGCTTCCTGCCGCGCAATCCGGATCCCGCACGGCTGCCCATGGTGTGCGTCCACGGCATCAGCCGGCATGCCCGGGGCCACCTCGAGGCCTTCGTGCCCTGGGCGGAGCGCACCGGCACGGAGCTCATCGCGCCGCTGTACGACCGCCGGCGCTACCGCGGCTACCAGCGCCTGAGGTCGTCGAACCGGCGTCTGCACGCGGCCGCCGCGCTGGATGCGATCCTCGACGAGACGGTCATGGACCGGCCGTGCCTGCTGTTCGGCTTCTCCGGCGGGGCGCAGTTCGCGCACCGTTATGCGCTGGTGCGGCCCGGCAGGGTGGCCGCCATGGCGATGGCTGCGGCGGGCTGGTACACCTTCCCGAGCCGTGGCTCGAGCTTCCCCTACGGTCTCGCGCCCGGCCGCCTGCCCGGATCGCTCGCCATCGACTACGCCGGCTTCCTCGGCCTGCCGAAATGCGTGCTGGTGGGCGACCAGGACGTGCAGCGCGACGACTCCCTGCGCTCGAACCGTCGCCTGGACAGCGAGCAGGGCGATAACCGGCTCACGCGCGCCACGGCCTGGGTGGAGGCCGTGAACCGGCAGGCCCGCAGGACGCCGGGAGCCCCCGCCTGCGAACTCGTGATCATGCCCGGCGCGGGCCACGACTGGAACGAATGCTATGCCGGCGGCGGGCTCGCCCGCCGCGTCACCGACTTCTTCGACGGACTGCAGCCGCAGGCGTCGGCAACTCACGACTCGCCTTGCCCCCGCGTCGCGGCGGCGGGCGCTTACACCCGTTTCGACTGATCATGGAGAGAATCATGCACACGCTACCGTGCCGCTTACTGCTGTTAGGGTTTCTGGCCGGCGCGGCGCCGGCACTCACGGCCGCGGCTGCGGAGACCTCGTTCGACATGGACGACGGCCTCGTGATCGAGTGGGACGATGACCGCTACGTGAGCATGGGCGGGCGCATCCACTACGACATCGCCCGCTACGACGATGACGTGACGGTACTCGAGGACGAGCAGGACTTTCGCCGCGCCCGCGCGATCCTGCGGGCCCGCTACGACGACTGGCAGTTCCGGGCGGACTACGACGTCGGCATCGTCGAGGGCTGGCGCAATCTGTATGTGCGCTACCGGGGCTGGAGCCGCAAGCGCCTCACCGTCGGCAATCAGGTGGCGCCGTTCTCCCTGGACGATCTGGCCAGCAGCAACGACCTGGCGTTCATGGAGCGCTCGCTGGCCTCCGCTCTCAGCCCGGGCATGCTCACCGGCGTCTCGCTGCGGGCCTGGGGCGACGACTGGAGCGCCACCGCGGGCGTGTTCGGCGACGAGCTCAGCGATCTCGACCGGCGCACCGTCGACGGCACATCGGTGATCGGCCGGGTGACCTGGGCGCCCATCCGCAAGAAGCGCCGGGTGCTGCACCTCGGCCTGGCCCAGGAGTACCGCTCCGTGGATTCGAACGAGGACGTGCGCATCCGCTCGCGCCCGGAGTCGCGCCTGACCGACGAGCGCCTGGTCAACAGCGACCGTCTCGCCGGCGTGGACGCCCTCTGGACGACGGGCATCGAGTTCATGGGCATCCTGGATAACCTCCGGCTGCAGTCGGAGTTCATGCGCATGGGTCTCAGCGGCGGCCCCAACGAGGCCGATTTCACCGGCGGCTACGTGCAGGCCGGCTGGATCGTCACCGGCGAGCGTTACCGCTACAGCCGCTCCCGGGGCGTGCCCACCTCCGTGCGGCCGAAAGGGGACTGGGGCGCGCTGGAACTCTCGGCCCGCTACAGCACGCTGGACCTCGAGGACGGCCCGGTGACCGGCGGCGAGCAGTCCCAGATCACCGCGGCGGTCTCGCTCTATCTCAACGAGCAGCTGCGGGTCTCCGTGAACTACAGCCGTTACGATGCCGCGCCGAACCTGGACGGCATCGACGAGGACGGCTCCATCCTGATGTTCCGCTTCCAGGCGGCGTTGTAGGAGTCGCGCCATGCAGCACTTCCGCCGCGTCCGCGAACACGTCGATCTCGAACCGCTGCTGGCGGAGCTGGCCGAGCACGATGTCCTGTGGGCCGCGCAGCCGGGCCGCCAGCTCACCGCGCCCGCGCAGCGCCATACCAATGCCATCCCGATACGCGGCCTGCGCCGTTCGCGCATCCGCGGTCGTCGCCGCCGGGACGTTCACGAGAGCCGCTACACGTCGCTGTCCGCCAGCTTCCCCGCCACCGTCGCGTTCATCGAGGCGTTCGCCGCCGAACGGAATGGCGCCCTGGGCCGCGCCCGCTATGCCCGGCTGCCGCCGGGCAAGACGGTGCTGCCGCACACGGACCGGGGGGAGTACTACCGCTACCGTGACCGCTATCACCTGGTGATCCGCAGCGAGAAGGGCAGCCTGCTCCGTGCCGGCGGCGAGACCGTGCGCATGGGCGAGGGCGAACTCTGGTGGTTCGACAACAAGGCCGTGCACGACGCCTGCAACGACTCGGAATCGGACCGGATCCACCTCATTTTCGATCTGATCCCGGCGGAGCGGCGGGTTCCCGGCGGCGCGGAGGATCCGCGCCGGATGCTCGCCGGGGAGCGCGCCGCCCGGGAGGAGAGGGCCATGCAGGAAGTGGCGCGCGCGGTCTCGCTCTACGTGAGTGCGCGGGAGCATCCGGCGGAGTGGGCGTCGCTGCTGGACGAGGCGGGGTTGCTGCGCAGCGCCGAGAGCAAACCCATCGCGGCACTCACGCGGCTGCTGTGGCCCGACGTCCGGTCGTCGCGCCGCGCGCGCTACGAGTCGGCGATCGGCTGGGCGCTCGGGCTCATGGATATCGGCACGATCGGGCCCGGCGACGTGCCCGACGCGATCGGGGCCGCCGGCGGCCTCGAGGCCGTGCACGAACGCTGGCGGGCCGACCGGGACGCGGCGCTCTACGGCTTCCGCGCCGGGGCCGACGAGGCGTATCCGGACGAGAGGCCGACTGGCGAATCCGCCGCCGGGTAGTAGAATCCGGCGGAGTAGCGGAGGAGCCGACATGAGCGAACACAGGACGGGCCCCGGGCCCGAGCGTCCACTGGAAGAAAACGTGAAGTCGCGGTCCACCTGGCTGCGGCTGTTCTTCATGGTGGTCATCGCCTTCCTCTACGGCGTCTCCCGGTTCGTGCTGGGCGCCGTGGTGGTCGTCCAGTTCTTCTGGGTGCTGTTCACCGCCGAAACCAATGACAACCTGAAGCGCTTCGGCCAGCAGCTTGCCACCTACACCTACCAGATCGTGCGCTACCTCACCTTCAACACCGAGGAACGCCCGTTCCCCTTCGATCTCGACTGGCCGCAGGAGTAGGGCGGGCGTGAGCCTCGCAGCCTTCTCCCTCGCCGGGCAGACCGTGCTGGTGACCGGCGCCGCCGGCGGCATCGGTGCCGCGACGGCGCTGCGCCTGGCCGAGGCGGGGGCCCGGGTGGTCGTGCACTACCATACGGCCGGCGAACGTGCCGAGGCGCTGGCCGGGGGCATCCGGGAGCAGGGCGGCGAGGCGTTGACCGTCTCCGCGGATCTCGCGGGGGAGAGCGGTATCCACGGGCTCCTGCGGCAACTGGAGGAACGCGATGCCCTGCCCGATGGTGTGGTGAACATGGCCGCCCGTCAGGACGTCACGGCCTTTGCGGAGATCGGCGCGGAGGAATGGCGCGGGCTCATGGCCACGAACCTGGACGGTGTCTTCCTGATCACCCGCGAGATGGCCGCCCGCTGGCAGGCGGCCGGGCGCGGCGGGGCGGTGGTCAACGTCGCTTCCATCGAGGGCCTGGACCCGGCCCCGAACCACGCTCACTATGCGGCGAGCAAGGCGGGGCTGCTCATGCTGACCCGGGCAAGCGCGCTGGAGCTGGGGCCGGCCGGCATACGGGTGAACGCGGTCTCGCCGGGTCTGATCGACAGGGACGGCCTCGAGGAGGCCTGGCCCCAGGGCGTGGCCCGCTGGCGGGAGAAGGTGCCGCTGGGCAAGCTCGGCGCGGGCACGGACGTGGCCGACGCCATCGTCTATCTGCTGAGCCCGGCGGCCCGCTGGGTCAGCGGCGCGAACCTCGTCGTGGACGGCGGCATGAGCGCGGCGGCGCGCTGGTGACGCCGCCGCGCCTCATGAGGCGCTGATCCGCCCGGGTCTTCCTCAGTCTTCCTCGGCGCCGCCCACCCGGGGCGCGACCTGCTCGGCGATCCGGCTGCGATCGCCCACGACGACCACCGTCATGTCCTCCTCGCGGAGGTAGAGTTCGGCCGTCTCCGAAACCTCTTCCGGCGTCACGGCGAAGACGTTGCTCACGTAGTCGCTCAGGTAGGAGTCCGGCAGCTCGTGCAGCTCCTGGTAGGCCAGCAGGTTGATGATGCCGCCGCGGGTGGAGTTCTGCAGGACGAAGGTGCCGGCGGTGTAGTTCTTCACGCCGTCCAGCTCGTCCGCCGGCGGCGCCGTCGACTGCAGCCGCTCGACCTCGCCCATGATCTCCTCGATGGCGGGGCCGGTCACCTCGGTGGTCACCGCGGCCACCTCGGCCCAGTAGGCGTCACGGTAGCGGCTGGAGAGCGTGCTGTAGGGCGAGTAGGTGTAGCCCTTGTCCTCGCGGATGTTGCTCGTGATGCGCGAGGAGAAGAAGCCGCCGAGCAGCGTGTTGGTGACCTGCAGGGGGATCCAGTCCGGGCTGGACGGATCCGGCACCGGCAGCCCGAGATACAGGTTCGACTGGGAGGCTCCGGGCCGGTCGATGATATCCACCGCCACCTTGCCCTCGGCGGGCTCCGGCACGTCCACCAGGATCGCCGGGCCCGCGGCCCAGTCGCCGAAGGACTCGCGGATGGCGGCGCTCACCGCCTGCCGGTCGAACTGCCCGGCCACGTAGACGTTGGTGCGCCGGGCGCCGTAGTTGTCTTCGTAGAAACCGCGGGCGTCCTCCAGCGTGTAGGCGGCGAGCTGGTCCGCGTCCGGCAGCAGGTTGCCGTAGGGGTGGTCCCCGTACAGCGCGTTTCGGAAGGCAGCCAGCGCCATCTGCTGCGGCTGGGTGCCGGCGATGCTCAGCTGACGCTGGCGGTCGCGCTTCAGCCGCTCCAGCTCGGAGGCCGGGAAGGCCGCGTTACGGACGATGTCCGCCAGCAGCCGCGTCATCTGCGGCGCGTATTCCGCCAGCACGTCGCTCTCGACGATGGTCCGGTCGGCGCCCACCTCGACACTGACCTGGCCGCCCATGGCAGCGGCCTGCCGGGCGATGTCGGCGGCGCTGCGGCCGGCCGTACCTTCCAGCAGGAAGTCGCCGGCCAGGTCGGCGAGCCAGGTCTGCCCGCCCTCGTTCAGGTTGCCGGCCCGCACGACTACGCTGACGGTCGCCTTCGGCAGCGTGCCGAAGCCGACCAGCGTGGCCTCGAGCCCGTTCTCCAGGCCGAAGCTCTCTTTCTCCGGCAGCGAGAAGTCCTTCGGCTCGCCGCCCGGAGGCGGCGTCTCTTTCGCGGGCTGCGTCTCCTGCGCTCCGGCCGTCGTGGCCAGCAGGAGGGCGGCCAGCACCGCTGTCGTCGCCATGACCGCCATGCCCGCCAGCGGACGGATGCGCATCGGCTGTGCTGTATTACTGTTCATCGGCTGCCTCCTCCTGTTCGCCTGCCGCGGCGCCGGCTTCCAGCACGAATATCGTGCGGTTCGTCGGTCGCAGGTATTCCTTCGCCGTCTGCAGGATCAGATCCGGCGTGACTGCCAGGATGCGCTGCTCGAATTCGTTGATGAGAGTGGGGTCGCCGTCGAACAGCGAGAGCGAAGCCAGGACGTCCGCGCGGCCGAAGCCGTACATGCTGCCCAGGTAGTCGTAGAACGAGGAGCGCCACTTCACCGTCGCGCGCTCCAGCGTGTCGGCGTCCACCGGCTCCGTGCGCAGCCGCGCGATCACCTCGTCGATGATGCCGGTGATGCGCTCGGCGGCGACGTCGTTGTCGTGGATGAGGTAGGCCTGCCAGAGCATCGGGCCGTTGTAGTTCAGCATGTTGCCCAGGAAGGCATTGATGCCGCCCGACACCGACGAAGTGATGCCGGCATCCTTCACCAGCGCCTGGTGCAGCAGGCTGTCCTCGCCCTGAACCAGGATCTGGTCGATGAGACCCATGGCGTACCACTCCGGGGTGAGGCGCGGCGGCACGTGGTAGGCGAAAGCGTAGCCCGGCCGCGTCGCCAGCTGATCGACCCGGCTCGTGCGCTTCTCGCTCTCCTGGCGCGGCTCGCTGATGTCCGGCAGCACAATCTCTTCTTCCGAGCGCGGGATATCGCCGAAGTGCTTCTCGACGAGGGCCAGGGCCTCGTCGTAGTCGATGTCGCCCACGATGGCCACGGCCGCGTTGTTGGGCGCGTAGTACTTGTGGAAGAAGTCGGCCACGTCGTCCAGGGTGGCGGCGTCCAGGTCCTCCAGGTCGCCGTAGAAGTTATGGGCGTTGTACCAGTTCTCGTTCGCCGCCTGGGGCATGTCCAGCCAGGGAAAGCCGCCGTAGGGCGTGTTGAGGACGTTCACCTTGACCTCGTTCTTCACCACGGCCTGCTGGTTGGCCAGGTTCTCCTGGGTGATGTCCAGGCTCGCCATGCGGTCGGCCTCGGCCCACAGCACGGTCTCCAGCTTGTGGGCCGGCACGATCTCGAAGTAGTTGGTGTAGTCGAACCGGGTCGAGCCGTTCAGCACGCCGCCGTTGCGCTGCACGAGCTGCACGAACTCCATCTTGCCGAGGTTCGCCGAGCCCTGGAACATCATGTGTTCGAACAGGTGGGCGAAGCCGGTGCGGTCCCGGGGCTCGATGCGGAAGCCGATGTTGTAGTAGACGGCCACCGTGACGATGGGAGCGGTGGTATCCCGGGACATCGCCACCTTCAGGCCGTTGTCCAGCGTGTGGTAGTGCACCGGCACGCGATAGCCGGTGTCGGCGGGTTCGGCGGTTGCGGGTCCGGCCTCCGCGGACGGCTGCGGCGCGTCGGTGCCCGCGGCGGGCGTCTCCGGTGCGCCGCCCGGCTGGCAGGCCGCCAGCAGCAGGGCCACGGCCGCGGCCGGCAGGCCGGGTCTGGCTGCGCGATAGCTTGATTTCATGAGGGTTTCCAGTCTTGCGGTGGAAAGGACAGGAGACTACCAGAGGCCTGCGGGGTTCCCAATGCCGCTGCTCAGAGCGGCCAGACCCATAGCAGCATCGGCGTACCGACCAGCACGATCAACACCTCCAGCGGCAATCCCATGCGCCAGTAATCGCCGAAGCGGTAGCCGCCGGGGCCCAGGATCAGCGTGTTGTTCTTGTGGCCGATGGGCGTCAGGAACGCACAGGAGGCACCGACGGCCACGGCCATGAGATAGGTATCCGGGTTCACCCCCAGCCGGTGGGCGATCTCCACGGCCACCGGCGCGGCGATGACCGCGGTGGCGACGTTGTTCAGTACGTCGGAGAGAGTCATCGTGACCACCATCAGCAGCACCAGGATCACCACGGGTGACAGCGCCTCGGAATGCTGCACCACCGTGTCGGCGATGAGCGCCGTGCCGCCGGTGGTCTCCAGTGCCTCGCCGATGGGGATGAGCGATCCCAGCAGGACGATCACCGGCCATTCGATGGAGTCGTAGAGCTGGCGCAGGGGCAGCACGCCCGTCG